>CAMHLH010000081.1 GCA_946185925.1 uncultured Treponema sp. | reverse complement strand
GAACAAAATGAACAAAGACGAAGTAAAAGCAAAACTCAAGGGATTTTTCGAGTCGAACCTCGGAGTCGACGGATCGATTCTCAAAGACGACACTCCACTTTTCGGAGAGGAAATCGGTCTCGACTCGGTTGATTCTTTGGAAATCATCTCTTTCGTCGATGATGAATTCGGAGTTTCAATGACAGGTGTTGCAAAGGAGAACTTCCTCAGCATCGAATCGATTTCATCATTCATCGTCGCCAACGCATAACCCAAAATGTCCTGGAGCGGCTGTTTCAGGACATGACTTTTGGCAACGAAAAAAAATCAATCAAACGGAAATATTTATGACATCTGAAAACAAACGCTGCGTGGTGACAGGTCTCGGAGTCATCTGCGCAATCGGCAACAATGTTGAAGAGACATGGAAGAACGCTTTGGACTCAGTTTCAGGAATCCACAAGACGACTTCCGTTGACACCACGAACTGCTACGCTGACCTTGCCGCGGAAGTCAAATGCGACACACTGGACAGCGAAGTCGAGCATCCAGAAGAAAAGGACAGGGCTTCAAAACTCTGCATCAAAGCGGCGAAAGAGGCTTTGACGGATGCGGGACTCGGCGATTTCGGCGACGACCAGAGGGTCAGCGTCATAATCGGAAGCTGCGTGGGTGGAGCCATCAGCGTCGGAAACTATCCAATCGACGGCAGAAAGGCCGATGACATCCTCAAGATGCCAATCGCGGCGATTGCTTCTCAGGTGGCAGAAACTTGCCATGCAGGCGGAATCGTCACAAACGTGGCGAATGCCTGCGCGGCTGGAACGATTTCCGTCGCCTACGCCTGCGACCTCATCCGCGCCGGAAAAGCCGACGTGGTAATCGCGGGAGGCGCCGACTCGTTCGCTTCCATTCCATACTCAGGCTTTCTTTCACTCCACGCGCTTGACGAGAACGGCTGCTCTCCGTTCAACCACTGCAAGGGAATCACGCTCGGAGAAGGTGCCGGAATCGTAATCGTCGAGTCGTATGAGCACGCGAAGAAACGCGGCGCAAAACAGTACTGCGAAGTGCTCGGCTCAAGCGTCACAAGCGACGCGCACCACATCACCGCCCCACGCGAGGACGGTCTCTGCCAGATTGAGGCAATCAACAGGGCAATCAGAAATTCAGGACTCACAAAATCCGACATCGGATACGTCAACGGACACGGAACGGGAACTGCGAAGAACGACAACGCGGAAATCCTCTCGCTCCACACAGTCTTCGACGAAGAGAATCCGACAATCAGCGCAAGCTCCACAAAGGTCATGACGGGCCACTGTCTCGGAGCCGCGGGCGCAATCGAGGCCGTGTTCAGCATCAAGGCGCTCACGACGAACACGGTTCTTCCAACGCTCAACTACACGGAAGAGGACTCGGAGAAGCTCAAGGAAAAGGCCGGAAACCTCGATTTCGTACAGAACAAGCCGAAGTCGAAGGAATTGACGAGCGTGATGAGCAACAACTTTGCGTTCGGAGGAACGAACGCGAGCATCATCTTCTCGAAAAAAGCCGGCGACGTGAAGAGCCAGGAAGCGAAAGACAAGAAAATAGCACTTACTGGAATCGGAATCGTAAGCGTTCTCGGAAACAGCAAGGAAAAATACATCGAATCAGTGAAGAATTCTTTCAAGCCGGAGAGCACATCAGTCCACTCCACAGTCACTGAAGAGGACTACAACGAGCTTGGAATCAAGATGGCGTTCTACAGGAAGCTCGACAATCTCGGACAGCTCCAGACAGTCTCTGGAATGAGGGCTCTGAAGGACGGAAACTTCACGGTCACAGACGACAACGCGAAGGAAATCGGAATCATCGTCGGAACAAGCGAGGGCGGACTCGGCTCAAGCTGCGACTTCGGAGAGTTGATTGCAAAGCAGGGCAACTCGAAGGGAAGCGCGTTCAAATTCCCGCACACGGTCTACAATGCGGCTGGCGGCTACCTTTCAATCTGCTCTGGAATAAAGGGCTACGGAGTCACAATCACGAGCGGTCCACAGTCGGGACTCGGAAGCATCGGATACGCGATGAACGTCATCCACGACAACCAGGAAAAGGCGATGCTCGCCACAGGAAGCGACGAGAACATCCCGATTCTCTCTGAATTCTACGAAAAGCTCGGATTCACGTCCGACAAGGTCGTGGAGCCTTACTCTTCTTCAAAGGGATTCGTGCTCGGAGACGGAAGCGTTTCCCTCCTCCTCGAAGCAGAAGACTACGCAAAGAGCCGCGGCTCGAAAATCTACGGCTATGTTCTCGGCTACGGAACAGGTCGCAAGAACGTCAAGTTCGGAACCCTTTCCGGCTCTGGAGAGGCGTTGGACATCGCAATCAACGAAGCCCTCAAGAATGCGGGAGTTTCGATAGACGAAATCGACGCGGTGTTCGGATTCGCGAACGGAATGGAAAAAATCGACAATCTTGAGAAAGAGTCGTACATCAGGGTTTTCGGCGACAGAATCGGCAATCTCCCGGTCGTGCAGGTAAAAGAGCGGACAGGAGAGGGACGCGCCGGAACAGCCACGATGGCGGTCGCCCATGCGGCGTTGATGCTTGACGGAGAAATCGGAAGCGACGGCGCATACTTCATCTCAAAGGACGGAAAAGTCGAGAAGAAGAATGTGGAGTCGAAGAACTTGAAGAAAGTTCTCGTCACATCGTTTGCCACAGGCGGTTCGTACTCAGCCGTGGTAATCGGAAAATAAAATCTCGAACCGGAATGCGCGGGCTTTCCGGTTTTTTTTAAAATGACCGCCCGGAAGATGCGTTTTTCCGGGTTTTCAAAAGGAAAAAAACAGAATGAAAGTTGCAATTGTGACAGGTTCATCAAAAGGAATCGGAAAGGCGTGCGCGGTGCGCCTTGCAAAGGACGGCTACACGGTCGTCGTGAACTACTCAAGCTCGGACGAAGCGGCGCAGAAGACACTGGACGAAATAAAATCTGCCGGCGGCGACGGAATGCTCTACAAGGCAGACGTTTCAGACCTCGCGCAGGTGAAGGCGATGGTCCGCGAAGTCTACAAGGCATACGGCAGAATCGACGTGCTCGTGAACAACGCCGGAATCGTGCGCGACGAATTCCTGCTCATGCTGCAGAAGGACACGCTCGACAAATGCTTCGACCTGAACGTGAAGGGTTACTTCTACTGCGCGCAGGCCGTGGCCCTCAAGATGTTCAAGCAGAAGTCGGGTGTCATCATCAACATGTCTTCTGTAAGCTCGAAATTCGCCCTTCCGGGACAGAGCGTCTACTCTGCGACGAAAGGCGCCGTCAACTCGATGACGCAGACGCTCGCGAAAGAGCTTGGCGGTCAGGGAATCAGGGTGAACGCGGTTTGCCCAGGCTTCATCGCCACCGAGATGATTGACGCGATTCCCCAGGAAAAGAGGGACGAATACGTGAAGGCGATTCCGGCAGGCAGGTTCGGAACGGCGGAGGAAGTGGCGAATGTCGTTTCGGCGTTGGCATCCGACGAGTTCGCGTATGTCACAGGACAGACAATCGTGTTGGACGGAGGGCTTTCACTGTGAGCGACAATGTTGAGAACACGGCGGAGACAACCGCTCCAAAAACGATGAACATATTCGAGATAAGCGAGAAAATCGCCCAGAGACCGCCATTCCAGATGATTGAGAAAGTGACGGAACTGATTCCGAACGTGAGCGCGACCGGAATCAAGAACGTTTCAGTGAACGAACCATACTTCATGGGGCATTTCCCAGGAACACCGATAATGCCGGGAGTTCTCGTGGTGGAAAGCTGCGCCCAGCTCTGCTCGCTCGTCATCGAAAAAACGCCGGAGGATTTGGACGACAAGCTCTACGTCCTCCTCAAAATCGACGGTTTCAAGTTCGTGAAGCCCGCGATTCCTGGCGACAGGCTTGAAATCACGGTCACGAAGACGAAGGGCGGCGGAGTCCTCGTCGGATTCGACTGCGTGGTGAAAATCGACGGAAAAGTCACTGCGAAAGGCGCTTTGACATTCACTACGATTCCAAAAGACTCACTCGGAAAGTAAACGCCCAGAATGAAAAAGGTACTAGTTTTGAACGGAAGCCCCAAGAAAGAAGAGAGCACGACGATGCTCGTGACGAACAACTTTCTAAAAGGGCTTGAGAGCACAGGCGAATACAAGAGCGAAACAATCCACGTCTCCGCGCTGAACGTGAAACCTTGCAAGGGCTGTCTCTGCTGCTGGGGGCGCACGAACGGAAAATGCGTCATCCAGGGCGACGACGTGCAGATGGTAAAGGACAAGATTCTTGAGGCGGACGTAATCATATTGAGCTTCCCAATCTTCATTTTCGGACTGCCGGGCGAGTTGAAGGTGCTCATGGACAGGCTTTTGAGCCTTCTCCATCGCTACGAGGGACTTCCAGTGCCGGAAAAGGGACCGTTCCACGGATTCAGTTTCGACCAGAGCAAGAAGAAGTTCATCGTGATACCAGGCTGCGCGTGGAGCGACTGGCGGATTTTCGCCCCAATCGAGATGCAGTTCGACTGCCTCTTCGGCAAGGGCGAGTACACCACGATTTTCGCTCCGCAGATACGGACGGCAATCGCAATGAAAATCAGGCCGCGGTTCGTGAAATTCCTCACGAAATACGAGGCGGCTGGAAGGGAGTTCGCGGAGAACGGCTGCCTTTCGGAAGAGACCAAGGCGAACGTCATAAAGCCCTACTATTCGGACGCCGTCTACAAGCAGCTTGTGGACAGTTTCTGGGAAATCGAGGACGGAGCGTACAGGGAAAGCCTGGCGAAAAAAGAGAAACAAGGATAATCGCCACACGGGGATTGCCACACGGAATTCGGGATGCTTTACGGCATCCCCTTTTTTTTCTCTTTTTTCATGCGAATAATTTTACAACAACCGCGTATTTTTCGATTGACGGATTACGGACCGGGGGTGTTATTTTTAATATAGAGATATTTCGACTTTTTACAGAAACAGGAGAACGCAATGCTATTGGAGAAAATCAACTCGCCGTCGGACTTGAAGAAGCTTTCAATCGACGAATTGACGGATTTGGCAGTGGAAATGAGAAGGGCCTTGATGAACAGGCTCACGAAGAAGGGCGGGCATTTCGGGCCGAATTTCGGCTTCGTGGAAGCGACAATCGCCCTGCACTACGTTTTCGACTCTCCGAACGACAAATTCGTCTTCGACGTGTCGCACCAGTCATACTGTCACAAGATGCTCACCGGCAGGAAGGACGCCTACCTCGACGACTCCAGGTTCAACGAGGTCTCCGGCTACACGAACCCGGACGAGAGCGAGCACGACTTCTTCAACGTGGGGCACACGTCGACATCGGTGTCGCTGGCTTCGGGTCTGGCGAAGGCGCGCGACTTGAAGGGCGAGAAGAGCAACATCGTGGCGATAATCGGAGACGGCTCTCTCTCCGGAGGCGAGGCCCTTGAGGGAATCGACTACATCGGCGAGCAGAGCACGAACTTCATCATGGTCGTGAACGACAACGACATGTCAATCGCTGAGAACCACGGAGGACTCTACAAGAATCTGAAGGAGCTGAGGGACTCCGACGGAAAATGCCCGAACAACATCTTCAAGGCTTTCGGACTCGATTACGTCTACGTTTCAGACGGACACGACCTCAAAAAGCTCATCGAAGTCTTCCAGAAAGTGAAGGACATCGACCACCCAATCGCCGTGCACTTGAACACGGTCAAGGGGAAGGGCTACAAGCCGGCCGAGACCCACAAGGAACCGTGGCACTGGTGCGCGCCGTTCCAGGAAGGACTTGAGTTCTGGACAGAGGGAAGGCAGAAGAAAATCGGCTACGACTCGCTCACGAGGGATTTCCTTTTGGAGAAGATGAGGAACGACCCGAAAGTCTGCACGATTGCGGCAGGAATCCCGACCAACATCGGCTTCACGAGGGAGTTCAGGCTGCAGGCGGGAAAGCAGTTCGTGGACGTGGGAATCGCCGAGGAGCACGCTGTCGCTCTCGCGTCGGGAATGGCGAAGAACGGGGGAAAGCCAGTCTTCGCGACCCACTCGAGCTTCTTCCAGAGGACATACGACCAGGTCGCCCAGGACCTCTGCATCAACTCGAACCCGGCAACCCTCCTCGTCAACACGGCCTCCGTCTACGGAATGAACGACGTGACCCACCTCGGAATCTACGACATTCCGATGCTCTCGAACATCCCGAACCTCGTCTATCTCGCTCCGACGAACGCGGAAGAGTACTTCGCCATGCTCGACTGGTCTATCGAACAGGACAAATATCCGGTGGCGGTGAGGATTCCATGCAACGGCGTAATCCACACGGACAAGGAAGTTCAGAAGGACTATTCGGATTTGAACAAGTACCAGACGGTCCAGAGCGGCTCCGAAATCGCAGTGCTCGCGCTCGGCGACTTCTTCCAACTCGGAGAGGCCACCGCCAAGGAAATCGAGGAGAGGAGAGGAGTGAAGCCGACCCTCATAAACCCGCGCTTCATCACGGGTCTGGACGAGAAGCTTCTTGAGGAGTTGAAGAAGAGCCACAAGAAAGTCGTCACAATCGAGGACGGCTCAATCGAAGGCGGATTCGGAGAGAAAATCGCCAGGTTCTACGGCTCAAGCGACATGAAAGTGTACAACTACGGCTTCAAAAAGGAATTTGTGGACAGGTACGTCGCAAAAGAGCTGATGGAAAAGAACAGGCTTTCCCCGACACTCATCGCCGACGACGTTCTCTGATTCGTCAGGATTTTCGGTAAATAATTCCGTTCAATAAATCGTTCCGTTCAGTGCCTTGAATCTTTTGAAAAGCTCAAG
This sequence comes from uncultured Treponema sp., assembly GCA_946185925.1. Lineage (GTDB taxonomy): Bacteria > Spirochaetota > Spirochaetia > Treponematales > Treponemataceae > Treponema_D. The sequence goes on along the minus strand of CAMHLH010000081.1, from coordinate 2,804 downwards.
GCACTTCTCACGGTCAAGCTCGGTGCGCATGAGTATCGAGCTTTTTTCGTCTTCCGTTCCGTCGATGTACTTGTAGAAGATGTCGTCCCGGAAACCAATGTCGTTCGTGTCCTTCACGTTGCAACCGTAATAGACTTTCTTGATGTTCGACCAGAGGATGCCGCCCAGGCACATGGGGCAAGGCTCGGCGGTGGTGTAGAGTTCCGCGCCCGAAAGGTCGTGCGTTCCAAGATTGCGGCACGCGTCCCGAATCGCCTCCATTTCGCCGTGGCAGGTGGGGTCGTGGCTCAGAAGCACGCGGTTGTGCCCTCGCCCGACAATCTTTCCATCCTTCACAATCACGCTTCCGAAAGGGCCTCCGTGGCCGTTCTCGATTCCCTCGTACGCCTCCTTCAAGGCTTCGTCCATGTAGTCCATGATGTTCTCCAAATCTTCAAAATCTCAAAATGACAAAAAAAAACGAGAACCGAAAAGTTCCCGTTTGAAAGTTGGAGACGATCGGACTCGAACCGACCACCCTTTGATTGCGAACCAAATGCTCTACCAGATGAGCTACGCCCCCAAGTGATTCTTTAATAATAACGAATCGAAGAAATCATGTCAACAGTCTTCTTCCGATTCGATTGATTCAAGCAAAGAAGGAAGCTCGTAGATGTCCCTTATGCGGTACAGCTTCCCCTCGCCCGCCTTCCTCTCCGCGTTGTATTTTTCGGTGTCGAAGAAGCCGACCTTCTGCGGGCCTGACTCTGCGTTTCCGACAAGGACTCCCCTTCCGCCAAGCTTCGTGAAGCCTAGGAGATATGGAGCGTAGTCGTCGAAGAAAAGGGAATTGGAAACGCAGGCTTTTTCGGAGGAATCAGGTTTGTTCCTGTTCAGGATTGCCAATGCGTTTCTGAAAGCGACCTCGAACGGCTTTCCCCTCAAGTCGTTCATGCGGATGTCGGAGATTTCCGGGCAGAACAAATCGCGAATTCCGAAGAAGTCCAGGACGTGCTCCGCATGTTCGCGCGGGGAATTCGTGAGGATGACTTTGGGAAGCGAAATCGACTCCAAAAACGAACGGAGTTTTTCGTCAGGCAAGAGCGCGCTAGTCTCCCCCTCAGGATGGACGAAAGCGAAATATTCTTCGGTGCCGGCGTCGTCCAACCCGCTCGCCTTGAGCCATTCGAGCGTGGAGATGTGCTTCTTCAGCTCGGTCTTCCTCAGTTCCTCGGCCTTCTCCACCGAAAATCCAAAGAATTTCGCAGTGTAGCCGACGATTCTGTCGTGGATTTCACGGCTCATCTGCGAACTTTGGGAATAAATCGTGTCGTCAAGGTCGAATATCAGGTTCTCTATCTTTTTCATCGCAGAGAAAATTTACATCAAAGCGTGAATTTATAATAGAAGGGAACGCTCCAAATCCAGTGGTACAGATTCTCTTCCATCTCCCTGCGCTCAAGCTCGAAACCGGCCACAAAGTAGTGCCTGCCCTTCTCAAGCGAGAATCTCGGATAGACGACGAGCGAATTCCTGTCCTTGGAAGCGTCCTCACGGTTGAAAATCGAATAGTACATGACTTGCGGATATGCGTTGAGGATTCCGGCGATTTTCTGTTTGAAACGCAGCGCTCCGTACGCCGAGTAGTAGTCGTTGTCGAACGATTTCGCGCCCTCCGCCTCCTGCTCTATCGAAAGGTTGAGCCAATCGCCGTTTTTTATCCGCCAGCGGGTGATGAGGGTGAGGATGTGGCTGTTTTTCAAATCCGCGGTGTTGTAGTTCGAGACGTGCTTGAACGAAGAGCTTGTGGTCATTGCGACTCCGTTTATCGTGTAGCCGCCGGAAAGCGACACTACCGCGCTCGGCTTGAACTGGGCGAAGAAAGACGCCGTGTAGTCGCGTTCGTCCCGGAAGAGTTTTCCGTAGTCGTATACGTCCGTGCTCTCGTAGATTTTCACTTTTGAGCCGTCCTCGGTCTCGTATTTTTTCGATGAAAGCGTCTTCTCAGTTGTTTTCTCGTAGTTCTTCGCGTTGTCGTAGATGACCGACGCTCCAAGCTGCAAAGGAATGTCGAATTCCTTGAAGTTGAGCGAAATTCCACTTCCAATCTGAAGTTTGTCCTCCAAATCGGCCGCCCCAGAAGAAGACGAAGCGTAAGGCGAGTTGAAGTTCACTCCCGCCGTGACGAAGCCGCCCTTGTACTGCAGCCCCACACCGTCCTTTCCGTAGCGAGAGCCCGCGGCGTAGTCGTCCAAAATCGTGAAGAAGGAGCCGGGCAGCACGAACGTGTAGCCGTGTCCGCCGTAGCCCCAAAGCGGCTTGAAGACAGGAAGCGAAATGCCAACGAACGCCTTCTCCCACGCGCCGTATGTCGCAAGCTCGTCCCAGCATTCTGCGGAAGTGAGTCGGATTTTCGCCTTCGCGCCCACATGGAACGAGTCCGAGACGATGTTGGCGTACGGCTGTATGTACATTCCGCCGAACAAAGCGTCGTTGCCGGCGGAAACATCGTCCTCGACCAGTCCCGCGCTTCCGATTTTGAAGTAGATGTCGGCTTTCAGGTTGTCAAAGATGGAAGATTCAGATTCTTTGGCGGACAATGCCATCGCCAAAAGAGACATGAAAACAGATGTGATTAACGTTTTTTTCATAATGCGCCGATTCTACATGGATTTTCTTAATATTGACTGAATTTTTCAATAAAATGCGAATGATTTGGCATTTGGCAGTATTCAATAAACACTTGGCGGAGATAAAAAAAATACTTGCTATTTTAAAACTTGCAATTATAATTTTTATATAAAATATTTTTTTTGAATTAATAT
>CAMHLH010000080.1 GCA_946185925.1 uncultured Treponema sp. | reverse complement strand
GCAGTTTCTTTATGAAACTGGTTAGATTATCGGTGGATTTGATTTATAGCTGAAGCGGGGGCTTGCCGTTGTCCGCATTGAAAAAGCACTGTGCGGTTGGATGCAAGCCCGCAACGAATCGGAACGCTGCTAGGAACCGGATGTGTTCTAAGCATTGCTAGTTGGATGCAGCCGTCGCCAAGAATTGCGGAGCAATTCTTGCGCATGGGTGGGAGCAGTTTTACAGCTGGAAAATGCATTGCCGCATGGATGGATTTTTCGGGAAATTGCCGATATAATAGAAAAAAGAAGCGCAACCAAGAATACGGTTGGTCTTCATCCTAAATTGCAATGTCCTTATGGACACCGCCGCTTAGTGTGCTAGACTAGGCGGCTATTTTTTGCTCTCACGCTATGTTTGCGAAAAGAGGCGCGTTTACCAAGCGAGATAACCGAGCAAAAAAAGCGCGATTATCGCCAGAATCATGATGATTTCTTTTCTTGTCACGCACGTCCCCCTAGCTAAAGTTTTTGACTTCGCCGTACGGCAAAGCCACTGGAGCCAGAAAGACCAACCGCCATTCTTGTCGGGACTCGCGAGAGTCCCTATGGTCGCGCAGTTTCTTTATGAAACTGGTTAGATTATCGGCGGATTTGACTGTGCGATTGAGGAAGAACGCTGCCATGAGCCGTGTGTGTCCTAATCGTTGCGATTTGGCTGCAGCCGTCGCCAAGAATTGGAAGGCTTGCCAAGGTGCAGATGAGTCCTAAAAGATGTGGATTGGATGCAAGCCTCGCCAAGAATTGCGGAGCAATTCTTGCGCATTTGTGGAGAGGTGGCACTGCAGCCTACCAGCAAGAACAAGGACTCACTCGGCTCCCTGTACCATGCGAAAGAATCGCAAAAGCGATTCTTTGCGAGCTTGCAGCCAACCAGCAAATGCCTAGGACTAATTCGGTAAAAAGCAGCCATGCGCGAGAATCGGTAGGTTGCCTTTTTACAGTTGAAAAAAGCAATTGCCACATGGATGTCAACCTCGCAGAGAATCGCTTTGCGATTCTCTCGCATTGGTGGAGTGGCGGCGCTGCATCCAACCTGCAAGGATTAGGACTCAATCGGGTTTAGCAGCACCCTATTTCGCCTCTGCTATTTTCCTCGCTTCCTTCAAAAGCTCCATCACTTCCTCTGGCTTTGTCGACTCAAGGAATTTCTGCCTCGTCTCTTCCTTCATGAGCGCGCCGGAAATCGCTGACATGACGCGCATCAAAGGTCCCGCTTTTGAAGCCGGGGATGCGATGAGGATGAAGATGTCGCTCGGCTTCTTGTCCAGAGAGCCGAAGTCCAGCCCGCCCTTCTTGATTCCGATTGCGACGCAAAGCTCGTTCACGCCGTCGGTGCGCGCGTGTGGAATCGCGATTCCCTTCTCAAGGCCGGTGCTCATAGCTTCGTCGCGCGCCCTGATGTCGGAGAGGAGCTTTGCCTTGTCGGTGACGAAACCGGAATTCTCCAGAAGGTCGCACATTTCGGAAAGAACCTCGTCCTTCGTGTTGGCCTTCAAATCGCACGAGATGCACTTGGGGTCGAGGAATTTGTAGGAGACCTTGCTCACGCGGTTTTCAGGAGAAGCGAAACCGTACTGGAGAGTGTCAGTATTGTGGAGGGATTCGAGAGTCGAAAGCGACTTGTTCAACCTCAGCATGATTTCGTAGATTTCGCCCTTCACGAAGCCCATGTCGGCCTGAGCGGTCTCGATTGTGAGTACGCTGCCCGAACGCAGGATGGAAATAGCGATGTTTCCCTTCCTCGCCTGGGAAATTCCCTCGTTTATGTTCATCATCTGGACGTAGAAGCCTTCCGAGCGCAAATCGCGCACGAAGATGTCCACGACGAGAGTATTGATTTCCGGGTCCTTGAAGTCCCAGACGAACTGCTGGCTTTCCGAAGTCGAAACTTCCTTCCTCGTTCCCCTGCCCTTTATTCCGAGAGCGATGTTCAAAATCGGAGGGGCGACGAGTGTCGTCAAGAGAGTCATGAGGATGACGATTCCGAAAAGGCTTTGGCTCACGATGCCCGCGCTCAAGCCGATTCCGGCGACGATGAGAGCGACTTCGCCACGAGGAATCATTCCGGCTCCGATTCTGAAGCCGCCCTTCACGTTGAAGCCCAGGAAAAGAGCCGGACCGCCGCAGCCAATCACCTTCGCCAAAACGGCTACGACAGTGAACAAGAGGCCACAAATCAAGACGGTCGAATCGAAAAGCTGCGTCACGTCAACGCTCATTCCGGTCACGGCGAAGAAGACAGGGACGAAGAATTTGTACAATCCGTGGATTCTCTCCTGAATCACAGGCGCGATGTCGGTGCGGGAAAGGGCGAGACCCGTGGTGTACGCTCCGATAATCATCGCAAGCCCCTGCTTCTCGAAGAAGCCCGCGAAAACGAGGGCGACGCCCAAAGCCGCAATCGAAAAGTCGAAAGTGCCGCCGAAAAGACGGACGAAGCGGGCGATTTTTTTCGCGCAGAGGACGAGAACGACAGTCGCGGCGAGCCAGATTCCAATCGCCTTCACGGCTATCAATCCAAGCTCGACACCCGAAATTCCACCGGCGGAACCAGACGAAGCAGAAGCGATTCCCTTCACCACCGCCAAGAGGATGATTCCCAGAACGTCGTCGAACACGGCTGCCGCCAAAATCGTGACGCCCTCGGGGGAATCCATCTTCTTCTTGTCCGACAAAATTCTCGCGGTGATTCCAACGGATGTGGCGGTGGACATGACGCCGAGGAAAAGACAGACAGGGTCTGCGAAATTTCCCATCTCACCGGTCAAGGCCTTCAAGATGAACATGGCGGAAACATCGCCCAAAACGAAAGAGAAGACGACTCCTCCGATTCCGATTATTCCACCGGAGACCGAATACTTTATGAAAAGTCCCAAGTCCGTCTCAAGTCCGGACGCGAAAAGGAGTATTATGGAAGCTATTTGAGAAAAAGCCTCAAGTTCAGGGCTTACACCGCCAGCGAAAAAGCCCCCCTCAAAACAAGGAAGCGGTATTTTCCCCAAGGCGAACGGACCTATGAGGATTCCAGCCACAAGTTCCCCCAAGACTGAAGGAATCCCGACCTTTGTCGCCAATTTTCCGAAAATCCTGACCGCAAAAATGATTACGGCCAGCTGAAAAACAAGATTGATAATGTTCTCCATATATAAAAACCTCTTAACTCAATAGAAGAGAATATCGTTTTATTGCAAAAAAGTGAACAAATCGCAAACCGTTGAAAATCTACGAAAAGTATTGAATATTTCGCAAAAATGAATTCAAAAAGAACTTGGCTTCAAAAGCCGAAAATCTAAGTATGAAAAAAGAATTATTGAACCGATTCACGAAATACGTCCAGATTTGGTCTACATCGGATTCGGAAAAAGCGGACGCTGGAATTCAGCCGTCGACGGAAAGGCAGGCAGAATTCGCGAAAATCCTTGAATCAGAGATGAAGGAAATGGGATTGCAGGACGTGCAGACGACCAAGCACTGCTACGTCTATGGAAGCCTGCCCGCAACGGCCGGTCTTGAAGACAGGGAGCCGCTCTGCCTAATCGCGCACATGGACACGGTCGAGGAAGTCTCTGGCGAGAACGTCAAACCGGTAATCCACGAAAACTACAGCGGAGAGAGAATCGTCCTCGACTCGGGCGACATAATCGAGCCTAAATGCGACGCGGACCTGGCGGAGGCCGGCAGGAACGGGGAGACGATTATCACGTCCGACGGAAACACTTTGCTCGGAGCCGACGACAAGGCCGGAATAGCCGAGATAATGACGGCCGTTAGCGAAATCATCTCCAAGAAACTGAAGCACGGAAAAATCGAACTGCTTTTCTCCCCCGACGAAGAGACCGGGCACGGCATGGACAACGTGCCGCTCAATCTCTTGCAGTCCAAACGCGCCTACACGGTGGACGGCGGCCACATCGGGGAGCTTGAGACGGAGTGCTTCAACGCGTACAAGAGCGACATAACGTTCACGGGAAAATCGAAGCACACCGGAAACGCGCGGCCGGACATGGTGAACGCGATATCGATGGCGGCGAGCTTCCTGCAGAACCTTCCAAAGAACGAAGCGCCGGAGACCACCGATGGAAAGCAGGGCTTCTTCGCGCCGATGGCGGTTGAGGGAACAATCGAACAGGCGAAAGTCTGCGTGTTCCTCAGGGACTTCGGAAAAGGCGGAATGGCGCGCAGAAAGATGATTGTGGAGAACCTCGCGAAGATGACCGCAGAACTGTTCGGCGGAAAAGTCGAAGTGAAGCACACTTTCCAGTACGAGAACATGAAGGACAAGCTCGAAGAGAATCCGGACGTGGTAGAAAGCCTCGTGTCTGCGTACAAAAAGGCCGGAGTCGAGCCCAGATTCGTTCCGATAAGGGGCGGCACGGACGGCTCAAGGCTCACAGAGATGGGAATCCCCACCCCGAACATCTTCACGGGCGGCCACAACTACCACTCAAGGACGGAATGGGCCTCCCTCGAACAGATGGCAAAAGCGGAAGAGATTCTTGTACAATTGATGACTTGCGATTGCTGATGCAGAATCGCCCATACAAATAGAAAAACGGAGACAAGAATGCACAAATACAAAATCGAAGGCGGAATCCCAATCCGCGGAACAGTCGCCGCGAGCGGAAACAAGAACGCGGCCCTCCCCTGCATAGCGGCGGCGCTGCTCACCGAAGAGCCGATAATCCTCAAGAACATCCCGGAAATCGAGGACACGAACGTCATGCTCCTCATCCTGCAGGCGCTCGGTGCGGGAGTGACGAAACTCGCGCCCCACGAATGGAAAATCGAGGCGAAGGAGATAACGACCTCGAACATACCGTCAGAACTGAGCAAGAAGATAAGGGCGTCGATTCTTTTCGCAGGCCCGCTCACAGCCCGCACCGGCAAGGCGATTCTTCCGCCACCGGGAGGCGACGTCATCGGACGGCGGAGGGTCGACACGCACTTCCTCGCGCTGCAGGATTTGGGAGCGAGAATCGAAATCGAGGGCGCGTTCAAATTCACGACGAACAAGCTCGTCGGAGCGGACATCTTTTTGGACGAAACGTCAGTGACGGCGACCGAGAACGCAGTCATGGCGGCGGTGACAGCCGAAGGGAAAACGACAATCACGAACGCGGCATCGGAACCGCACGTCCAGGACCTCTGCAACATGCTCGTGTCGATGGGCGCGAAGATAAGCGGCATCGGAAGCAACATCCTGTACATAGACGGTGTGAAGAAGCTCCACGGAACAGAATTCTCAATCGGGCCGGACTTCATGGAAATCGGCTCCTACATAGGGCTTGCGGCGGCCACTAGAGGCTCCATCACCATAACGGGAGTGAACGCGAAGGACATGAGGCCGCTCAGGGTCGGATTCGGGAAGCTCGGCATCAAATGGACGATAGAGCCTGGCGAGGGCGTGAACAACGACAAGCTTTCGGTGGCCGTGAACCAGGAGATGAAGGTGAATTCGGACCTCGGCGGCATGATTCCGAAAATCGACGACTCTCCGTGGCCGGGATTTCCGCCGGATTTGACATCGATAATGACGGTCGTGGCGACACAAGTGGAGGGAACCGCCCTCATCTTCGAGAAGATGTTCGAAAGCCGAATGTTCTTCGTGGACAAGCTCATCTCGATGGGCGCGAAGATAACGCTCTGCGACCCGCACCGGGCAGTCGTGTCAGGACCGAGCACGCTCCACGGCGACAACCTCGTCTCGCCGGACGTGCGCGCGGGAATGGCGATGGTCATAGCGGCATTGTGCGCCCACGGCGAGAGCGTCATCTCCAACGTCTACCAGATTGAGCGCGGCTACGAGAACCTCGTTGAAAAGCTCCAGTCGCTCGGCGCCCACATCGAAAAAATCGAACTGGACTATTGATAGACAGATTGCAAACAGCGTCTTCAAACAAAAAAGACTTCGGCAAAAGCGGAGCGCGTCAATGCCCCACAGCCGAAGTCTTTTTTTCACGAGCAACAAATGTCCAGCCTCGCCCGCAATTTTCTGCCATCAATCGTCCTTTCTGATGAACCTCCACGAAAACATCACCAGAATGGCGATTTCCACGAAAAGTGCCATGAAGACCGACCACCTTCCTGAAAACCAGATGAAGATGAAATTCAAGAGGCTCATGACGTACTGAACCACTTCAAGCACAAAATAGATGACCCCGGTGCTTATCGGAACAAGAACGACCCACTTGAACTTGAAAAGCTGATTGTCGGAAAGCTTGTACGACCACGCCACACAGGCAAGGAACATGAACATGCAGAGGAGCAGAACTGGATAAGTCAGGCGCATTATGAGTGTCGAACCGAAAATCTCGCTTGAATAGCCGAAATCGTCCGCGCGGTGGAAAATCTTCCAAAGGGAGAAGATGCTCATCTCTGAAGGCCCAGAATTGCTGGCGCATATCAAACTGAAATCCTTGTCTGAAATTCCCAAAAGAAGGTACTTCGACTCCAAAAACGCCGTCCTCTCTTTTTTCAGCACTGTCGAGGCGAATTCAAAAACCGGCTTGGAAACTCTCTCCGGGTCGTCGGAATCGAGACCGTAGAGCAAAATGTAGGGCAGATTCTTAAAATCCCTCTGAATCGAAAAAAGCTGTCTGTCGGCAGCATTGAACGAATTGAGCGGCCTTGAAAAAAGCTTCGCGTACGGAGCGTAAACCGAGCGGATGAACCTGCCGTCCTTGTCATAGGAGTAGAGGGAAAAACCGCGAAGATAGTTTACCATTCCAGACGAAGACTTTATCGGCGTTATTCCACGGATGAAAACCACATCGCATGAATTGTCCGCATGCTTTATTGAAAAATGCACATTCTTGTCGGCTTCGAATTTCTTGAAATCGTCCAGCTCGTCTATGAAAAAATATTCGCTGTTCACACGCTCGGAAGCAATCTCAAGATACTTCTGGACATCGGGATCCTTCGACGCCTTCTCAGAACTTTTCGAGATTTCGCTGAAGGCATAATAGGCCTCGATGTTGCGTCCCGCCGTCAAAAGCAAATAGGCGCGGCTCTTCTTCGCGAAAAGCTCCATCTCCTCGCTGGTTGCGCTGGACGGCGGCTGGTTCAGTTTTTCCCAGGCGGACCGGGCCTTTTTTTTGGCCTCGTTGTGCAGCTCACCTTCGGGAACGAAAGATTCTGCCAAATCCGCATAATAATGGGCGTCGAGCCATTTTTTGTCGGCCGTCGCCTCGTCGGATTTTTTCAAAAGCGAATCAGCAGTCTCTGTTCCAATCCCGTGATATGAAAAATTTCCCTCTGCCTCGTCGACCTTCATCTCTCCATTGTCGAATACAAGCTTTGGAGAATAGATTTTCTTCTCCTCGTCCTTTGCGGCTATCGCGTCCTCGTAAAGCTTCCTGGCCTCCTCGCTTTTTGGATTCAAAAGCATTGCGTCGCTGGCGTATTTCGAAGCCAGTGTCGCATGAAGCTCATCAAGATTCTTCTTTCCAAGCGCCATCAAGTCGTTGTAGGCGACGGGAGCGGCCTCCATCTTCGCCATCTTTTCCTTCACAAGCGGAGAGACAGCCTCAACAAAAACAAAGACAAGACCAACAAGGATTATCGATTTGACCATCAGGCTCTTGAAGTGGCCGAATATGAACCTTGCGGAACTATCTGTGAAAGTTATGGCGCAGGCGACGAGGAATCCGCTGAGGACCACGGCAGGAACGACCTTAGCGAACAGCAGGACTCCCTGAAAGAAAGTGTACCCAAGAACATCCGAAGGCATCAGCTCAGGCCGCTTGAAGAAAAGCGCGACTATGGAACAAACCACAAGAGAAAAAACAGAATAGGCAAAAACGATTGTCATCATTTTTTTCATTTTCATTCTCCTTCAAAGCCGGAAGACTCATCCACTTCGACTTTCTCTTCGTCCTCGTCCGCGTCCTCGTCCTCATAATAGTCCTGAACAGCGGCCTTTGCCTTTCTTCTTCTGTAGACGCACATGACGATTCCAAATGCGGAGAAAAAGACGAACATCGAAACATTCATCAGCAACAAAGCGGCCTTGTCGAACATCGGCAGGGTATAATCCAAATCCATCACAAACGAGGGCAGTTTTCCGACATAGTAGAGATAGTTCATGAAAGCCGCGAATGCCGCGACCAAAAATGTGAAGATTGAATTTATGAGCCGCCATGAACTCGCAAACTGAAAACCGTAAATCGACACAATTACAAGCCCCAGAGAGGCGAATGAAAGCCACGAAGGCAGCCCCTTCTCCCAGCTCTTCTTGCCCATCCGAAGAATGGTGGAATACACGTCGAAAGAATCGGAAACGCCCTTCGGCGCGTGGATTGCGTTTCTCACAAGGACATCGGAATACGGATAGGCGGATACTCCAGCGGTTGGAAGGTTCTTGAACTGAACGACATCCACGGAAGTCGGCTCTTTTTTGTTGGTGTCGAAAAGCAGGCCGTCCGCGCTTCCGTCGCCGTGGACTTCGGTATAGTAATAGATGATTCCGCTGTCGTTTTCCCTAAAGTAGCCGGTGGAGACAGGATTTATGGCGACAATTCCAGAATTCATCTGAGAAGCGGCGAAATCCGCAACCGCTGGAAAAAGGACAAACCAAGACAGAGAGCAAAAAAGCATGTGCAGAAGAAGTCCGACCACAAGGTTTCTGTCAATCTCGGCGATGCGCGCCTTTTTTGCCCTGTTGATTTTCAGCACCCGCAGAATCAACCTCAACTGCGCGACGACACAGACGGCCGGTATGGAAAAGACCAAACCTTTTTTGAAAAAATCAAGCGAAAAGAACGACATGTGCTGTCCGACCACAAAAGTCACGAGGCCTTCGCAAACCATGTAAAGGAAAGCGCACAAAGCGATTCCAAAGACACAGAAAGCCAAATAGGAAATTACAAGGGATAAAGCGGTTTTCATTCTGTCTCCAATCTACAATTCAACAATATAAATTTCGGTAGATTTCCGCCTGAATTCAAGTCAATACATCAAAGCGCGCAGGCATAAAAAAAGCCGGCACAAGGCCGACTTGTATGCAGAATCAAGCTATGGAAGTCTCATCAACCGAGGAAGACCTGACCGCCCTCGTCAATCGCAAGAATGGACTTGCATTCTGAACAGCGGAATCTTCCTTTTTTGGTAGCCTTGAGCCTCTTTGAGCAAACCGGGCAGCTGAACACTTTCGGGAACACGCTGTCAGCGGAAGGAGTGCCCTGGCGGAAGAACATTGTGGCCTCAGCCATGCTTTCCTTGATGTTGAAGAACTGAGAGAAGCCGAGAAGCTGGAAAACTTCGTAGACTTTAGGCTGAATCTCAAGAAGAACGATGTCGCCGTTCTTCGGCTTAATCATTTTGAGGAACGCAGTGAACGATCCAATACCAGTAGATGAAACGTAATTGAGCGAAGCGCAGTTGAACACCAGGTTGATGAATCCCGCCTCAACTACCTTCTGAATTCTCTTCTGAAAGAAGTTTGAGTTGTACGTATCGATATATCCGTTGAGATAAATGATGATTCCGTTCTCGACATCCTCCAGTTTCTCAAGATTTATCTTGAGACTATCATCACGTTCGTCGTTGAAACCTGGTACCAAATTGTTATTATTGCCCATAACTTCGTATCTCCCTAAAAAATATATATATGAACTCTTTTTTTATCCA
>CAMHLH010000079.1 GCA_946185925.1 uncultured Treponema sp. | reverse complement strand
ATCCAGGTACAGATATATCCGCCATATTCTCTTTTTTCCGCTGAATTCAAAGTTCGGTAGGATGCTTCAAGCCTTAAGGTTCACGACTGAACCCTTAAAAGAAAGTTCCGCCATTCTTCTGAGTTTAGCTCTCAGCCTTTGTTCATCAGCAGATGGTATCTCCTTGATAACCTTGTTTGTCTGTGGATCGATTATTGAAATGACAACTTTGCCTGATTCCTGATCTACAGAAAATTGTGTCTTTCTTCCTAGTATAATATCGGAAACTCTCTGAATCTGCTCGATACTTTCTTTTGTTTTTGCTATGTTTTTCGTCAAATTCTGGACAACTTGCGCTGCATCGGCCATTGCAAATCTTACGCTCGGTACGGGGGCCTTTGGTTTTGCTTGAACAGCCTTAACAGCCGTGGCCGCTTTAGAATTTGAATTGATTCCACTTGTCATAAAAGACACCCCCTTGAGAAAAAAAATAAAGAAGAAAGAGGGGCGCACCTCTTTCTTCTACGTTCTCTAAAAGACGACATCCAGAGGTCTCTTATAGAACGATTTTCGTATCCGCAACATTAGCGAAGCAATGCAAGCACGCTCTGCGGCTGAGAATTAGCCTGAGCAAGCATAGCCGTTCCAGACTGTGTAAGAATCTGGTTCTTTGTATACTCGACCATTGCCGAGGCCATGTCAGTATCGCGGATGAGAGACTCTGATGCCTGAAGGTTCTCCGCAGCGATTGCGACTCCCTGTGAGGCCATCTCAAATCTGTTCTGATAGGCTCCGAGGTCAGCTCTCTGCTTAGAAACTGTCAACAATGCGTTGTCGACTGTTCCGATAGCCATGTTTGCTGTCTCTGGAGTTGCAACGGAAAGCTGTTCGTCAGTTCCTGCCGCTCCTTTGAGTCCCAAAGCCTGAGCTGTCATGGTTCCTATGTATACGCGGGCGTTCTGGTCCATGTTCGCTCCGATGTGGAACTGCATAACACGTCCAGCTGCTGAATCCTTTGCGAACGCGCCTGTGAGCATGTTCAAGCCGTTGAACTGCGCCTGTGAAGCGATTCTGTCGACTTCAGATACAAGCTGTGAAACTTCTACCTGAATCTGCATACGGTCTTCCTCTGTGTAGATTCCGTTTGCAGACTGAACTGCAAGCTCGCGAACTCTCTGGAGAATGTCTGTCGTTTCCTTCAGATATCCCTCAGTTGTCTGGATAAAAGAAACACCGTTCTCGATGTTTCTGTTAGCCTGGTTGAGACCGCGAATCTGGCTGCGCATTTTCTCAGAAACTGCAAGTCCTGATGCGTCGTCTCCAGCCTTGTTGATTTTTTCGCCCGAACTGAGCTTTTCGATGTTGCTCTGAATCTGATCGTTGCTAAGACCAAGAGTTCTGTTAGCGAACATTGAGCTCATGTTGTGATTGATAACCATAATTGTCCTCCATGAATAAACCATCACGCATCTTGCGCAATGTCTGCCTTGTGTAGGCTCTTCGCGGATTCTGCGCCTTCCGCTTCGAGTTTTAGACCTATATCAGCAGAAACCGTTGCTGAATATTGCTTTCAGCAATCGTTCATGCTGTCACAAAGTCACGGATGGATAATTTCAAAGAACAAAGATATGCCTAAACTGCATACCAGTTTATGAACGAAAATACTAGCCCCAATAAAAAACGGAGGAACTCTATGCAAGGTGAATCCCTCCGTTTCGTATTAAGGGTTAGACGTCAACCATTCGCTTTTTATCTAAGCAAAGAGAGAACTGTCTGAGACTGAGAGTTAGCCTGCGCGAGCATAGCTGTTCCAGCCTGTGCAAGAATCTGGTTCTTTGTAGATTCGACAACCTGTGAGGCCATGTCTGTGTCGCGGATGCGAGACTCAGAAGCCTGGAGGTTCTCGGCTGCAATGTCAACACCCTTGATTGTATATTCAAGGCGGTTCTGGTATCCACCGAGGTCAGCTCTCTGCTTGTTGATCTTCTTGAGACCCTCGTCGAGAGTTCCGATGGCGCGGTTTGCTTCCTCTGGTGTTGCGAGGGAAAGGATTCCTTCTCCTGCGACATCTTTGAGTCCGAGTGAAGCGGCTGTCATTGTTCCAATGAAAACCTGGACTCTCTGATCCATGTTGGCACCGATGTGGAACCACATAGAAGCAGTAACAGTGTTCTCGCCAGAAGCCTGAGCGAAGCGTCCTGTCAACATGTTCATTCCGTTGAACTGGGCGTGTGAAGCGATGCGGTCAACTTCTGCAACGAGAGCAGAAACTTCGACCTGAATCTGCATTCTGTCTTCAGCGGTGTAGATGCCGTTTGAAGACTGGACAGCCAATTCGCGGACTCTCTGAACGATGTCAGTTGTTTCCTGCAAATATCCTTCTGTTGTCTGGATGAAACTGATGCCGTTCTGCGCATTCTGTGAAGCCTTGTTCAAGCCACGAATCTGGCTGCGCATTTTCTCAGAGACTGCAAGTCCTGAAGCATCATCGCCAGCGCGGTTGATTTTCTCTCCTGATGAGAGTTTCTCCATGTCTTTTGAGTGGTTGAGGTTTGTGATTCCAAGCTGGCGGTTAGAATACATTGCTGACATGTTGTGGTTGATTACCATAGTTTTTCCTCCGTGGAAATGTCCCGGACAGAATCCTTTCTGTCCGTTTTATATTTTTTTTAAAGAAAACAAAATGTATTACAAGGCTACATCCGTTTTCTTTGGCAACGGATAAATTCACTGTGAAATCTTCAACGAAGTTGTTTAAGTGTAACTTATCTCGCTGCTTCGGTTTTTATTATAAACAACTTTAGAAAAAAATCAATTTTTTTTGCAAAAAAAATGCTAATTTTTATGCAAAAAATGCCGACACTGCATTTTTCACCAATTTCACGGCCTTTCCACGGTGTGAAATCCTGTTTTTTTCTTCCGCTGATATTTCTGCGACCGTTTTTCCGTATTCGGGCAGGAAAACGATTGGGTCGTAGCCGAATCCGCCTGTTCCGGCCTGTTCTTCAATCGATTTTATCAGTTTACCCTCGAAAGTTTCCTGGGCGACAAAGAATCTGTCCGGATTCAGCATGAAAACTATCGAACAAGTGTAGTGGCACGACCTGTTGTCTGATTTTGTGCTGTTCAGCTGCTCTATCAGGAGCCTGTTCTGCTCTTCCTGGGAAATTTTCTTTCCGTCAGGGCGTCCTTTCATGAAATCTGGTCCTGCGTACCGGGATGTGAAAATCCCTGGCGCGCCTCCGAGCGCGTCGACGCAAATGCCAGAGTCGTCCGCTATTACAGGCGCATGGACGATTTCCCACAGGGCCTTCGCCTTTATCATGCTGTTCTCGTAGAATGTCTCTCCTGTCTCGGCAGGATTGAATTCTATGCCCTCGTCTTTTGGAATCAAAATCTCAAATTCTGGAAGAATCTGCTGCATTTCGATTTTCTTGTGTTCGTTTCCTGATGCTAAGTAAAGTTTCATGCATTCCATGATATCTTTTTTCCTCCGATTGTTCATTGCCCTCTGGCCGCTCACTCTTCGTTCGCTCCCTCCACATTCTCCTTGTACACTTTTCTGAAAATTTTCATTTTCTCTTCGTCCTTTGCGTGGGAGATGCAGTAGTAGACTTTCCGTATCGAGATGCCCATTATTTTCGCAATCTCTGAGTTTTTTGGCGACATCACGTACCTGTGCGAGAGGGCTTCGTTGTTCCGTTTCCATGAGCGAAGCTGGTTTTCGTACAGGTTTTTGAGCTTGCTGTATTCTCCGCAGGTTTCTTCAAGATTTGAAAGTTCGATGGTCAGCTTCCTCTTGTTGAAGAACGACTTGTCCCTTCTTCTTATCATGAGCCTCTGGATTTTCTCCTTCTTCTCCATTGAATTTTTCAGTTTGTCGATGATTGTGTGCAGTTCGCTTTCCTCTCTCTGCGTGAGCCTGCTGAGTTTTGACACCATCGGATCGTCCATGAACCTGCATGCCTTCAATGCAAGGACGAGGGCCGTTTCCCTGGCTTCTTTCGCCTCTTTTTTCTTTTCGTCCTCTGTCCTTCCTTCTTCTGCCTCGGCCGTGTCTTCTTGCTCGAATTCGAGCAGGAAATCGTCGAATTCCGTTCCTCCTGCAATGGAGTCCGCCGCGCAGTCGGAGACTAGGGCGGATTCCGCGTTCTTTTTCAAGACGCTTTCAAGACTCGCCGCCGCCGCCTTTGCCTTTGCTTTTTTCTTGCTCCAGCAGGTTTTGAACTGCATCATGCAGCTTCTGATGAACGTCGTGAAGTCGGCTTTGTTTTTGTCGTATTTCTTTGTGATGGACGGGAATCTTGTTCTGTACGTTAACAGGAAATCGCTCAAATCGTCTTCGTCCAGGTCTTTGAGGTTGTATTTTTCTGGGTGTGCGTATATGTCCGCCCAAAGCCCGTTCACCGCCTCCTTCATTGTGATTTTTCTTGATTCCAGCAACTGCGGAATTTCGTTTGTCGTAAACTCTTCCATTTTTTTTCTCCGTATTTTTTAGATACTTTTCTATAAGCAATTTCCGTGCCATGTGGAAAAATTGGAGTTTTTGCTGGAGTTTTTTGAAAAAACGTGTGGTAGTTGCGAAAAATTCTCAATAAGGCTTTGCGAAACGGAGAAATCTCCAAAAACATAAAAAAAACTTCGCCGAAAAAGTGCTTTCAGCGAAGTTTTATTGATTTTGTATTGAAAAAAATCCGTAAAATTTATTTTTCTGGCAAAAAAAATTCAAAAATTTATAAAATTTTTTTGAATTCGTCGCAGATTAGGTTGATGACGGTTTCGAGCTTTCCCTCGATGCTGAGGCCAGCCGCGTTTTTGTGTCCGCCGCCGCCGAATTTTGCGGCAATCGCGCTCACGTCGACTTTGTCCCTTGAGCGGAAGCCTGCCGTACATGTGCTTTCAGTGTCCTGTCTGACGAAAAGCACGGCTTCGACATCCTCTACGGAAAGCAGCAGCGAGTAGAGTGCGTCGCTGTCACGGCCTTCCTGACCGAGCCGCTTTGTGTCCTCCATTGTCTCGTATGTGACTATGAGCTTGTTGTTGAACTTCCTTTCGGCGCGCCCGAGCATCAGTCCAAGGAGCTTTCGCGTGCTGTACGCTTTTCCTGCGGTCATCTCGTCGTGGGTCTTCCTGGGGTTTGCGCCTGCGTCCACGAGCCTGGCCGCCTGCCTGAAAACCTCGGCCGAGTCCTCTTTCAGGAACCTGAAATAGCCGGTGTCAGTGGAAAGCCCGAAAAACAGGTCCTCCGCGACTTTCTTTGGCATGTTTCCTATGAGTTTCTCGTACAGCTGCTGCACGAGGCAGGCCGTGGCTGGCGACGTCGGATCGATTATGCAGTTCCTTCCGCCCTCTGACGTCCTGTGGTGGTCCACGATGTATGTGTCAAACACTGACAGGTCGCCGTCTATTTCGCCGAACCTCGACTCTTCCGAGCAGTCTAGGACTATCAGGCCTGTTTTTGATTTGTCGCTGTTCAGAAACGCCGTCGGCGCATTCGTGAACATTTCCGCCTTCTGCTTTATTTCTGTCCGCTTGAACGGTCCTGCGGAAAGCAGTTGGAATTTCTTTCCTTTTTTCTCAACCAAGTCCGCCATCGCCAGGCAGCTGAAAATCGCGTCTCCGTCCGGTTCCTTGTGTCCGATTATGTAGAAAAAATCGTGCGATTCTATGAATTGTGAAAATTCTTCTATCTTTTCTTCTGTGATTATCTTCATTTTGTCTTTTTGCGTATAGAAAAAATAAGAGCCACCGTTTTCCGGCAGCTCTTTGCTTGTATTGGAAAAAAAGGATTCTCCAAGTATTGTTAGTAGGCGATTTCGAGAGTCTCTTTGCTTGTGTCACCAACATCGGCGTTGCTGTCAGCGACTCCCCATGCGGCGTGCGCCCTTGAAAATGGCATCGTGACCATCACGTGGTTGAATGAGCCGTCCTTTGAGATTATTGTCATCCAAGGAGCCATTCCCTTTGGAAGCGGTCTGAACGAAAGCTTCGGCGACTTGTTTCCGTCCTGTGAATACCATGATTTTGGGATTGTCGTTGTTCCAATCGAACCGTGCTGCTTTGCGTACATGATGATGTATGCATCTTTGTGGTCAAGAATCTTGTACACTGTCACGTTGCGGTATGTTATGCCGGCTTCATTGAATGGATACTTGTATTCCTTTTCCGATTTGCTCTCCTGGGCAAAAGAAGAGAATGCGAAGACTGCAAAAAGCAGGGCCGAAATGATAAGTGATCTTTTCATACAAAAACTCCTTTTCTTGCACAAAAATTTATTATTTGATAAGTGCAAGCATTATTGCCTTTATCGTATGCTTTCTGTTTTCTGCTTGATCCCACACCTTGCTTGCGGGACTTTCGAAAACTTGTTCGGTAACTTCCTGACCCTTGACAGCTGGAAGGCAGTGCATGAAAATCGTGCCCGGCTTTCCTGTCTCCGCCATGAGCCGTTCGTTTACCTGATACGGTGAAAGCAATCGGGTTCTTTCTTCTTTGAGTGATTCTTCACCCATCGAAACCCATACATCAGTATAAAGACAGTCGGCGTTTTTTACAACTGAAATTTTATCTGAAATTTCAATTGTCGCACCGCTTT
Source organism: uncultured Treponema sp. (assembly GCA_946185925.1). GTDB lineage: Bacteria > Spirochaetota > Spirochaetia > Treponematales > Treponemataceae > Treponema_D. Next base: position 3,132 of record CAMHLH010000079.1, on the reverse strand, counting down.
TTTCGGCTATTGGCTTGCAGACTTCCTGGATGTCCTTTGGGGGAAACAGCTCCTTGGGGCTGTAGATTGCGAAGTCGATGCCGAGTTTCGCGGAGATTATCATGAGCGAGCGGGCTACGTTGTTCCTTCCGTCTCCGCAGAACGCCCACTTGAGCCCCTTGAGTTTCCCGAAGTTTTCCTTGAGTGTCATTATGTCCGCCAAGGCCTGGGTGGGGTGGTAGTCGTCCGTAAGTCCGTTTATGACAGGAATCCCTGAGAATTTTGCGAGTTTTTCGACGTGCTCCTGCTTGAAGCCCCTGAACTCGATTGCGCTGAACATCCTTCCGAGGACTCTGGCCGTGTCCTCGACGCTCTCCTTGCCGCCGAGCTGGATGTCCTGCGTGGACATGAAGACTGGGTGTCCGCCTTCCTCTCCGAATGCGGTCTCGAACGACGAGCGCGTCCTTGTCGAGCGTTTCTCGAAAATCAACGCGATTGTCTTTCCGAGGAATCTCTGGTGGACTTCTCCGGCGTGGGCCTGTTTTTTGACGAGAATGGCATAGTCGAGAATCTGAAGGATTTCTTCAGGTGTGTAGTCGAGCCATGTCAACAACGAGCGTCCCTTGAATGGAGTGTCGAATTTTTCCGCTTCAATCATAAAATCTCCTTTTTTAATTGCAGAATTCCTTGTAAACAGAAAAACCTACTTGCTCAAAGAACAAGTAGGTTTCAAAAGTTTAGGGGCAATAGGATTTGAACCTATGACATACGGAATATGAGTCCGGTGTTCTACCAGCTGGACTATGCCCCCAAGCGATGAATATACTATAGCAAAAATTAGGATTTTCTGTCAACAACTTCTTCAATTTTTTTTGTATTTTTTTTCGTTTTTTTTCCAATTTTTTTGACTTCTGTTATGAACTCGTCCAAATTTTCGAAATGCTTGTACACGGAAGCGAATCTTATGTAGGCGACCTTGTCGATTGCGTTCAGCCGCTCAAGCACTAGCTCTCCCAGTTCTGTCGTTGAGATTTCGCGCGACACTCTCGCTTTCATGAGAGCCTGCTCCTCAATCTCGTTGACGATGCTTTCGATTGTGTTTGTCGGCACGGGTCTCTTTTCAAGGGCTCGCTCGACTCCTTTTTCTATTTTTGCCCTGGCGAACGGCTGTCTTCTTCCGTCCTTTTTTACGACCATGAGGGGCTTTTCTTCTATTCTTTCATAGCTGGTGAAGCGGTAGCCGCAAGAGGTGCATTCCCTGCGCCTTCGTATGCTCTCTCCGTTCGCCATGGTTCTGGATTCAAGAACTTTGTCTTCTGTTTTTCCGCAGTAAGGGCATCGCATTTTTTAACCTCCAATCGATTTGAATTCTATATTCGCCGATTCTGTATTTCAAGAAAAAATTCAACAAGTTTTTTTTAGATGAGAATGTTTTTTTCCTTGAAAAACCTGTAAAGAATGTAGAGTGCCGCGGCGATTGACAGCGATATTGGGAGCCAGTTGCCGAACATTGCGTAGATTGTGATTTCGCGCTCGAAAATCGGGATTTCCGTGGAGAGGGCGCATTCGGTGAACAGTGGAAGCGAGTCCAGCACTTTTCCGTTCGGGCCGATTACGACCGTGTAGCCGGCGTTGGTTGCCCTCGCGAGCGTCGTCCTGTATTCGATTGCGTTGTAGTGGGCAACTACTGCGTGCTGGATTTCCGCCGATTCGGTCTTTGACCAGGCGTCGTTCGTCACGTTCACGAAGGCTTCGCTGCCGGAGAGGAACATAGCCCTGCATACTTCGGCCGCCGTGTCGTCGAAGCAGATTGGGGTCGCGATTGTCACCGATTTTTTTGGTCTCGGGGGATTTTCCTTTGGCTTGTCCAGATCGTCGCCTATCGTTATGAGTTTTTGGCTCCTGTTGTCCTTTGGCGGGGTGCTTATCGGAATCTCGAAGAGGGTGACGACCTTTCCGGGGTACCAGCCGTAGGAAAAGCCTATGCGCTCCTTCATTATTTTGCGGACCTTCTCGTTTCCGACTCCGGGAATCAGCTCCGCGAACGGCACCAGATGCATTTTCTGGTATGAGCCGGAGTATTTTCCGTTTCTGTCGAAGAGGAGGGCCGAGTTCCCGTACCTGTGCTTCTCCTGGTCGATGGTGACGGGGCCGCCGATTATGAACGGAACGTCCATCCTGTTTATGAAGGCGGAGAGGGATTCGTCCTCCGGAAAATTTTCGTAGTAGCTCTTCGCGCTTGGAAACCTCTTCTTCAATATCGCCTCGCTCCAGACCACGAGGTCGCAGCTTTTTCCAGCCTTTCTCAGCTCGTCGATTTTTTCTTCAGAGAGGCGTTTCGATATCTCTATTGAAAGTTTTTCCCCTTTGAACCATGGGTCGCCGTTCTGCTGGACCAGAACCGCGTTGAGGGTCTTTGTCTGGACTCTCGGCTTGTTGTATTCGTAGATTCCATAAATAGAAGAGACTGCCAGCAGCGCGAGGCACGCCCTTGCCGCGTTCATGTATGAGCCGGATTTTTTGAGCGCGGGAAATTCTGCGGCTTTTGAGAGTAGCATCGCGCCTTCGCCCATCACGGCGGAGAAGAACGCGAACATGAATGTTATTCCGTATGGACCTGTTATGTCGGCTATCTGCGTGATGAATGACCATCTGAAGGCCGTCATCGACAGCGTTCCCCATGGATATCCGAGAAAGCCGGTGGATTTGACCCACTCCCAGACGGTGTAGATGGCGGCGAACCAGACCATCCTGAAGGCTATCGAGTTTGATGAGGGGTCCGCCCTTTCAGTCAGTTTTTCCTTGTTTTTTGTGTAGAGCGTCGGAAAGTAGAAGAAGAGGGACATGAAAGCCTGCACGAAGCCCGTTCCCACGGCGGACGCTCCCAGTGTGAATTCCGCGTATCCCTGGAAGTTCCCCAGCCAGAAGCTTGACAGGACGTGCGTAGTCGTCGCCTGGATGAAGCAGAGCAAGAAAGCTTCCTTGTATGTTTTTGATTTGGCTATGGCTATGTAAAGTGGAAATGTCGCTATGAGGCCGATTTCTGGCGAGCCGAAAATCAAGACTTCGTTCGGGATGGCCAAGGCCATCATGACGGCTGAAAAAACTGTGCAAAAAACTTGTAAAAAACGATACATTATACTATTATTTTAT
>CAMHLH010000078.1 GCA_946185925.1 uncultured Treponema sp. | reverse complement strand
CTCAAGGGAATTCAGCAGTATGAACTTTTGACTTCAGAACAGGAGGAGGAACTCTCAAAGAAAATCGAAACTGGCGACAAAAAATCTTTGAATAAACTGGTGAATGCAAATCTGCGCCTCGTGGTCAGCATTTCAAAGAAATTCTCTGTCTCCCACAAATTCTCTATCATGGATTTGATTCAGGAGGGGAATCTTGGACTAATGGCCGCCGCCCAGAAGTATCACTATTCATTCAAGACCAGGTTTTCGACTTACGCATACACTTGGATTTTCCAGTATATGCTGAGGTTCGTGCACAACAAGACTGCGATGATAGAGATTCCGCACAGGAAAGAGGAGCTTTTGAGGCAGATTTCATCGGCCCAGGCGATTTTGAGCCAGGACAATGGAAGGGATGCTTCGGCTTCTGAACTCGCGGAATTCTTGGAAATCGATGAGCGGGAAATAGCTGACGCACTCGCTTGTTCGTATTCCTATTCTAGCCTCGACGCCGAGTGCGGAGATGAAGGTTGCGAGACTGTCGGAGATTTGATTCCGGACAGAACTTACAATCCGGAAGACATCTACTTGAAAATGGAAGCCCGCGGAGACGTGGCCGACCTGCTCAAGTTGCTGCCGGAAAAGGAAAGAATCGTACTCTTCAACAGATTCAATTTCGCGAGGAACAAGCACATTGCGACCTTGCGCGAGTTGAGCGAATCATTGGGTGTTTCCACCGAGACTGTTCGACAGATTGAGATGAGGGCTGTGAAGCATTTGCAGAAAGTCTGCGCAATGTCCGAGCCGCTTGTTGTCTGATTTCTGTTTGTTGAAAAGTTGTCGAAAGCCTACAAAGTGAATAAAATGGATTCACTTTGTAGGCTTTTTTATTTTTTCCTTGGATTTTTTATGACTGAGAAACACAAGATTTATTTGCTTTCGGGAATCATTGTCTTTATTTGCGTGTTGATTCTTGGTTTGAATTTTTTGTTGAACTATTTCGACAATCACCCTTCTGTTCCTTCTGATGAAATAGAGAACATGGAGCTTGACGGAGTCGCGGCCGACAACGATGGAGAGGATTCCGGCTTTGAAAGCGAGAGGGGCTTCGACGAGGACCCGTTCGCGAATCTTGGACAGATAGACAAATTCAACGGTGGAAATCGTGTTGATGCGGAAAGCGGTGCCGGATTGGACAAAGCCGCTGCCCTGCCGAACCCTGAAACCGACGGCGGAAAGAAAGCCTCGTCTGAAGAAACTTCTGCGGCCGTCTCCGATTCTGCTTTTGACCCGAACGCGCGAAAGGTCCGCTCTTCCGCCTTCAGAATTCCAGACGCAAAGAACGGAGCGACCCTTTATTTCGTATTCGACGACGGCGGGCACAACATCGAGAACCTTGAAAAATACATGGCGCTTCCGTTTCCGTTCGCGGTCTCGATTCTTCCGGGCGTCGCACATTCTTCGGAGTGCGCGGCCCTCGTCCGCAAAAACGGCAAGGAGCTGATGCTCCACCAGCCGATGCAGGCGGAGAACCTTGAGTTGAGTCCAGGTCCCTGCGCCATAACGGCCATGATGGGTACCAAGGAAATCGCCCAGCTGGTCACGGACAACATCGATTCTCTCGGCGGCGGCGTGATGGGAATCAACAACCACGAAGGCTCGCTCATCACTTCAAACATAATAAAAATCGGAGCCGTCCTTGAAGTGTGCAAGGCGAAGAAAATCTACTTCCTTGATTCAAAGACGACCGCCCGCTCCATGGCCTATCAGGCCGGCCTAGAGCTGGACACTTCCGTCCTTCTCCGCTCGGCTCCGTTCTTGGACAACGACGTTGACAGGGACAGCATCCTTTCGAGAATCTACGAGAGCCTTGATTACGCGAACGTCCACGAAAAGGCGATAATAATCGGCCATGTGGACAAGAGTTCTGGAATACTTCCCCAGCTCCTTTCCGAGATGTATCCTGAACTTCTTCTGGCCGGCTACAAATTCGCCGTTCCGAGCCAGATAAAAGTCAACTAAGGCATCGCTCTGGCCGCCGTTGTTATTGATTTATTATATAGAAGAAATTTTTATCGATTTGTTTTGGAGAAAAATATGAAAGTTTTGGGCATTGAATCATCCTGCGACGAGACCGCATGCGCCATTGTCGAGGACGGAAAAAAGATAATATCGAACGTGGTCGCGACTCAGATTCCGTTCCACCAAGTCTACAAGGGGGTCGTTCCTGAGATAGCGTCCAGAAAGCACGCGGAGTGGATTCTTCCAGTCGTCCGCCAAGCACTCAAGGAAGCCGACATGAAACTCGATGATGTGGACGCTGTTGCCGCCACGAACAGGCCGGGCTTGATGGGCTCGTTGCTTGTGGGGCTCACGTTCGGAAAAACGCTGGCGTGGTCCGTCGGAAAGCCATTCATCGCCGTTAACCACATGCTCGGCCATATGTACGCCGCCCATCTCGCCAACGACATCGCCTATCCGTATCTTGGTTTGCTCGTTTCGGGCGGCCACTCGATAATCGCCAAGGTGAACGGTTTCGACGACCTGGAAGTGCTCGGAACCACAATCGACGATTCTGTCGGCGAGGCTTTCGACAAAGTGTCGAAGTTCTACGGACTTGGCTATCCGGGGGGAGTGGTAATCGACAGGCTTTCGCAGAAGGGCGACCCCAAGGCGTTCAACTTCCCGATTCCAAAACTGGACAAGGGGGACGACCACCGCTACGACGTCTCTTTCAGCGGCTTGAAGACCGCCGTCATCCATCAGGCCGACATGTTCCTCAAAAAAGGATATGAAAAGACGAACGAGAACATCTGCGCGTCTTTCCAGGAGACCGCCTGCAAGACTTTGACCTCAAGGCTTTTCCGCGCGGTGGAGGACACTGGGCTTATGACTGTCGTGGCTGGTGGCGGTGTCGCCGCCAATTCAAGGCTCCGCGCGCTCCTCGCCGAAAGAAAGGATTTGAACTGCATCTTCCCTCCGCTCAAGCTCTGCGGCGACAACGGAGCGATGATTGCCGGTGTCGCATACCACTTTTTGAAGCGCGGCGACAGGAGCGGAATCGACACCACGGCCTGCGCCCGAATCCCCCAGTTCAAGAGGGGGCTTGCCAATCTTGAGGCGTTCGGCCGCAGATAGTTTTTATTTCCAAATCGAAATGTCGAACGAGCCTTCGGCTTCTTTTTCCGCCTTTTCGTCAAGCAGGGAGAAGAAGTCTAGGCCCGTGCGCTTTTCCACTTCGTCCACGCTCACTGCGAAGTCCCAGAATTCTTTTCCGCTGCACGCCTCGTTCGGCAGTATGAAGCCGATTGCCGCTATCGATTTCGCGTCGTCCGGTGTTTTCGAGTCGTTTCCGTCGGCGTAGAGCGGAGCCAGAAGGACTTTGTAGTAGTACTGCGGAATGGCGATTTTGTTGTCCTTTCCGATTGATTCGTATTTCGATGCCGGTTTTTCAAGGATTGGTCCCGAAACCACATAGACTTTTCCGAACGTCTTCGCCCATGTCCTCACCTGCGCCTCCAGCTGCTGCCAGATTCCCCTGTTGAACGGACCCGCCTGAGGACTCATGTTGCTCAAGTAGAACGTCTCGCTCATCGCTTTTTCCGAGAACGCCATGTCGGCCGCCGGTGTGAGGTGGCCCCTGTCGTAGCCTGAGCCGCGGTAGTCGTTGAGGGTTGCGGAGCCTGTCTTTATCTCCGGGTCTTCCCTGAAGTCGTTCGTCCTGCCCGATTTCTTGTTGAGTTCGTCTTTCGTCAGTTCGTATGCCGACCATTCGGCCTGTTCGTAGCTTTCCCTGTAGCAAAGCGCGTAGTGCTCGAACTGCCTTATCTGGTGGTCCTTGCTGTTCTTCGTTCCAGGGCAGACGGGAATTTCAAGGCCAGAAGGGAGCGCGACATTTCCTTTCGTGTATGTCTTTGTGGACTTCTCTGTCTTTGCTTGTTCAGAGCCGGATTTCGCGGCCTCTGTCGTCTTTTCAGGAGCCTTCTCGGTCTTTTCTGTCTTCTCTGTCTTGGGTTCTGTTGTTTTTGCGGTGGAATCCGCATTCTCTTTCTGGATTGTCTCGATTGCCTTCTCGACTTCCTGTACGACCGCGCCCGGAACAGAGGCCAGGTCGCCGGTCTCCTTGTATTTCTTGAATCCGACAATCGCAAGTGCAATCACGATTATCAGAACGAGGACTTTTAACGACGAGCCTGATTTTTTTGAATTTTTGCTTGAAGTTTTGCCTGAATTTTTCTTCTTTGCCATTTTTTTTCTCCTGTTGAAATTGAAGTTTTGATTTGATTTTACCATTTAATTGTAAAAACGACTCAAAAGAATTAGACTAGGAAAATAGTGGTTACAGAGGAAAACTATGAGTAAACTTTACATTCCAGACATTTATGAAAGCATCCTCGGCGAAAGAGAGACCGAGCATGCCATTACGATGGTCAAAGAATTCTTCCAGAATGAGCTTTCGACCGAGTTGAATCTGACGAGGGTCACGGCTCCTCTTTTTGTTCCGAGCGGAACAGGTTTGAACGACAATTTGAACGGCGTTGAAGTGCCGGTTTCTTTTAACGTAAAGGATTTGAACGGACAGGGAATGGAAATCGTCCACTCCCTCGCAAAATGGAAGCGCGTCAAGGTCACGAAGATGGGGCTCATGCCGGATTTCGGAATCTACACTGACATGAACGCCATCCGTCCCGACGAGGAGTTGGACAACATCCACTCGCTCTACGTCGACCAGTGGGACTGGGAGATGGCAATCGACGAGAACGACAGGACAGTGATGCACCTGAAAGAGATTGTCGAGAAAATCTACCGATGTCTGAAACGCCTTGAATTCTTCATCTACGACAGATGGGACAAAATCAAGCCTTTCCTTCCACAGAAAATCACTTTCATCTACGCCGACGATTTGCAGAGAAAATATCCTGAACTCACACCGAAACAGCGCGAATTCGAGGTGTGCAGGAAGTACGGCGCGGTCTTCATCATCGGAATCGGCGGAAAACTTCCCGACGGCACAATCCACGACGGACGCTCGCCGGACTACGACGACTGGATCAGCGAGACGGGCGACGGCCACAGGGGCTTGAACGGAGACCTGCTCGTTTGGAACCCTGTCCTCCAGAACTCGTTCGAGATTTCTTCGATGGGAATCCGCGTGAACCCGGAGAGCCTCCACTTGCAGCTTGAGGAGCGCGGCTGCCTCGACAGGGAGAAGCTTCCGTTCCACAAGGATTTGCTCGCTGGAAAACTCGCCCTCACGATGGGCGGCGGAATCGGACAGAGCCGCCTCTGCATGTTCTTTTTGAGGAAAGCCCACATCGGCGAGATTCAGGTCTCGATGTGGTCCGAAGAGGACAGGGCCGAGTGCAAGAAGCACGGAATCAACCTTCTGTAAAAAACGATAGACTTTTGTGAACTGTCCGATTTTTTTCGGGCAGTTTTTTTGTATCTTTTATAGAAAAACAAGGTGGAAAATGGAGCAATTCAACGAGACTTTTCTGAACGACAGCAAAATCACTTCGCACAAGGGAAACCTCCTCAAGTACATACGGGATTTTTCGAAAAAGAATCCGGACGGTTTCCTCAATTTGACCGTCAAGGCCGACGTGCTTGATTTGGACGTGTGCTCTTCTCTTTCCCAAATCTACTGTTCGCTGAACATTGAATTTTCCGGCGAGTCGAAAAACGGCTCCTACCTCTTCGACAAGAAATTCTTTTCAAAGAGGGCGCAGACGCTGAACAACATCGCCCTCGTCTTCGGCTTCGACATGGATTTCGCCTTGAAGGGCGGCGATTCGGTGAAGCTTTTCCGCGACCGTCTGGACTTCGCCCTTTCGCTCTACCCGAACCACGTCTACTTTCCGCAGCTCGTTTCTGGCGGCGGCGCGCCCACGGCCACGTTTTCCACGCAGGACATCAGAAAATGCTCCGAAATCGCCAACGCCGTGGAGACGTTCTACAGTTACGGACGGAGCGTCACTTGGTTTTTGGCAGTGTTGAAGCCGCTCAAGATGCCGCCGAGCAAATTCTTCCAGGACTTTTCCGAATGGCAGGAAATCAACAACTGCGGGCTCAAGACCGGGTGGAAGCCTTCCGAGGCCAAGCATTCGGAAATCGAGAGAATGCAGCTGGAATTCCTCAAATTCAAGTACGAGGAGAAGGGCAGGGCTGAGCTTTTCGAGGTGGTCTCCAACATCGTCAGGCTGAACGGCGCGCTCTCCCGCTGCTACGGGGAGGGCGAGGAGTCTGTGGTGGAGCTTTCCTACAACCCCGACGAGCTTTTGGGCTACGGCGCGATGGAAATCCAGAAATTCTTCGAGAATTCCATTCAGGAAAACAGCCATGTGAAAATCTTCATGGGCGACGAGGGGCCTGACTACAAATATTGCTGATGCGAGGTTTTGCCGTGTTTTCGATTTTGAAGAAAAATTCTTTTGTTTTGCTTTTTGCTTTTGCCTTCGCCGCTTCTCTTCCCTTTTTTTCCTGCGCTTCGTCTTCCGTGGAGCCTGTGGACAATGCTACTGGAAATTCTTCGGACGGCGCAAAAAAAGAGGAGACCGCTGAAATCTGGCGGAAGGCGGCTTCCATCGCTGATTTGACCGGTTCGTGGAAGGCTTCCGACGGCAGTTTGTACGAGTATCCGTTTGAATTGAACGGGAAAGTCTACCTCCGCTGCGCCTATCCCACCGAGGACGACACCGGAAAATGGGAGGACTGCGCGAAATACCACTTCACTTCGATAGACGACCTGTGGGCGAAAAAATTCTCCTATGTGAACGAAATCTACGGAAAAAACTATCCGCTCTCCGATTCCAACGGAACCCAGACCGGTTACAAATTCTCCTGCGAGAAGGACCTGTTCGGAAAAATCACCAGAATCAATTCGAGAAGGGAATGGCTCATTCCCTCTTTCATTGTGGAGCGGAACGTTTCGTTTTTCCAAATCTCGAACAAGGGGAACCTCAAGGAGAAGGGCAGTTTCAGGATGAATTCCGACATCTTCGATGACCTTGATTCGGACGGCCTTGTCTATTCAAAATTCGTGGACTACTGGAAATGAGAAAGTTCCTTCCGCTTTTGTTTTCTTTTCTTCTTTCTCTTTTTCCGCTTTCCTCGCTTTCGTCGCAGGAGCTTGGGCTTGTCCTCGCGGGCGGCGGCGGCAAGGGTGCGTACGAGGTCGGAGTCTGGAAGGCTTTCGTGGAATACGGGCTCGCGCAGAAAGTCACTTACATGTCGGGGACGAGCGTTGGCGGCTTGAACGCCGGGCTTTTCGCGAGCGAGTGCGTGGACCGCGTGGTGGGCTTCTGGCAGGTTTTCGTGCCGGAGGAGCTTTGGAACAACACCTACGAAGTCATCGACCAGAAGGGGCTTGAGCGCATCATAAACCAGGCCGATTTGTCGAAGATGCAGAAGAATCCCTATCCGAAAGTGTTCGTCACGACCACGAGGGCGAGGTTCCTGCTGGGGAAATTCCTGACAAAGATTTTGGGATTCGACTACGCCCACCGTTTTCTCTTGAACGAGGAACCTGATTTGGAGGAGATAAAGAAGATGATGCTTGCGACTTCCGCGGTTCCCCTCCTCACAAACTCGATAGAGCTGAAGGACGGATACAGGCATGTGGACGGAGGAGTCGCCGACAACGTGCCTATTTCCCCGCTTTTGGACAACGAGAAAATCAGCGCGGACCTTTCCACGGTTTTTGTCGTCCATCTTGGGCAGGACTCGAAGCTTTCAGACGATTACCCGGACGGCAGGGTTGTCGACATTTTTCCGTCCGAGGACATAGGCTCCTGGGGCGCGATGGTTGATTTTTCCCAGGAAAAGGTGAACTATCTGATAGAGCTAGGCTACCGGGACGCCTGCAAGGTTCTTTCCGGGCAAAATCTGCATCCCGTGGAAGGTTACTGGTTCGAGTGAAATTTATTGAAAAAAAATGTTGACGAATTTTATTTGCAATTAGTATTTTCAAAGTAACAAAAGAAAATCAGGAAGCGGGATATGAGCGAAGAGACAGCAAAAGAAACAGAACAGACTGAAAATCAGAACGAGAATGCTGAGAATCAGGCTGAGAATACTGAAAAAACTGAGAGTCAGACCGAGAAAGCGACTGAATCGGCCGAGTCGGAGAAAAAAGAAGAGACTGCCGAAGAGAAAATCACCCGCCTTGAGAAAGAGGTCGAGGATTTGAAGAAGCAGATTGAGGATTCCAAGAAGGAAGCCCTCTACAAGGCCGCCGAGAACGAGAACTGGCGGAAAAGGATGATGCAGCAGAAAGAGGACGCCGTGGCCTACGCCAACTCAAGCCTTCTTTCGGATTTGCTTGAGAGCTTGGACAACTTCGACAGGACTGTGGAGTCGGCCGCCACGGCGACAGACCCGAAGACAATCGCCGACGGCGTGAAGATGATAAACAGCTCCCTCGTGAGTATGCTTGAGAGCAAGTACAACCTTGTGGGCTACGGAGCCGTGGGCGACGCTTTCGACCCGGACATCCACGAGGCGATTGGAATGCAGGAGGGCGACGTTCAGGAGGAGCAGCTCGCGGCTGTCTACCTCAAGGGCTACAAGCTCAAGGACAAGGTCATCCGTCACGCGAAGGTCATGGTCGTGAAGCCGAAGGCCTGATGAAACTGTAAAAATCGATTGGGCGTTTTCGTCCAGTCTTGCAATCAATAGTTAAGTGAATATTTTAAGGAGACAATAAAATGGGAAAGATTATCGGTATTGATTTGGGAACAACAAACTCTTGTGTTTCTGTAATGGAAAATGGAAAGCCTGTGGTTATCCAGAATTCTGAGGGTGGAAGAACAACACCTTCAATCGTTGGATTCACTGCCAAGGGTGAGAGAATCGTCGGTCTTCCTGCAAAGAACCAGATGGTCACGAACCCGAAGAACACTGTCTATTCTATCAAGCGTTTCATCGGACACAGATATTCAGAATTGACTGGAGAGGCCACTCGCGTTCCATACACAGTCGTTGACAACGGCCAGGACGTCCGCGTTGAAGTTACTGAGAACGGCGAGCAGAAGAAGTTCTCTCCACAGGAAATCTCCGCTTTCATCTTGCAGAAGATGAAGAAGACTGCCGAGGACTATCTTGGCGAGCCTGTCACAGAGGCTGTCATCACGGTTCCTGCGTACTTCAACGACTCTCAGAGGCAGGCTACAAAGGACGCTGGAAAAATCGCTGGCCTCGATGTAAAGAGAATCATCAACGAGCCGACAGCCGCCGCTTTGGCTTTCGGTTTCGAGAAGGACCAGTCTAAAGAGAAGACAATCGCAGTCTACGACTTGGGCGGCGGTACATTCGATATTTCAATCCTTGAATTGGCCGACGGCGTTTTCGAGGTAAAATCAACAAACGGCGACACTCACTTGGGTGGAGACGACTGGGACCGCAAGGTCGTCAACTGGCTCATCGACGGCTTCAAGGCCGACACTGGAATCGATTTGAGCGGCGACTCAATGGCTTTGCAGAGACTCCGCGAGGCTGCCGAGAACGCTAAAATCTCTCTCTCGAACCAGGCTTCAGTCGACATCAACTTGCCGTTCATCACTGCCGACGCCACAGGTCCTAAGCACTTGCAGAAGACTTTGACACGCGCCCAGTTCGAGCAGATGACAGACGACTTGTTCGAGCGCACAAAGGCTCCTTGTATCACAGCAATGAAGGACGCTGGTGTCACAGCTGACCAGATTGACGAGGTTCTCTTGGTCGGTGGTTCTTCAAGAATGCCGAAAG
>CAMHLH010000077.1 GCA_946185925.1 uncultured Treponema sp. | reverse complement strand
ACAGACCAAAAAGCTTACGAAGAAGATTCACAGCCTGGAATCGAAAAGCGACCTTAGGCCGTTGATTTTCATAGACGAGGAAGGCGGCATCGTCTCAAGGCTCGCGAACAACAAGGCATTCGACCTCCCCAAATTCGAGAGCATGAAGAAAATCGGAGAGTCGGGGGACGAGGAAAGCGCATGGAAAGCCGGAAAAGCGATAGGAAAATACCTCAGGGAATTCGGCTTCGACGTGGACTTCGCGCCTGTCGCCGACGTGGACACGAACCCGGAGAACCCGATAATCGGAGACAGGGCTTTCAGCACGAATCCAGAACAGGCCGCGAGGATGTCGGCTGCATTCGAGGACGGGCTTGAGTCGGAGGGGACAAGGGGCTGCATGAAGCACTTCCCCGGCCACGGCGACACCCAGACAGACACCCACCAAGGCTACGCCGAGACAGGAAAGACCTGGGAGGAGCTTCTCGAATGCGAGATGCTTCCGTTCAAGGAAGGAATAAGAAGGAAAGTTCCGTTCATCATGACGGCCCACATTTCGGCTCCAAAAATCGACGAAAGCGGCTCCCCTTCAACACTCTCAAAGACGATAACGACAGAGAAGCTTAGAAAGGAACTCGGCTACGACGGAATAATCATAACGGACGCGATGGAGATGTCGGCCATAACGAAGAACTACGGGAACGGAGAGGCCGCCATAAAGTCGATTCTCGCCGGCAGCGACATGATTCTGATTCCATACGACTACAGAGCAACATTCGAAAGCGTCCTCGAAGCCGTAGAAAACGGCGTGATTCCAGAAGAACGGATAAACGAAAGCGTGCGGCGAATCCTCAAAGTGAAATTCGAATAAAACAAAACAGAAAACATTTGGGCGAAAGTCGAGTTTTTACACTCAGTAGCCGAAACAAGCGGAAGCGGGGTTCTGCACATGGAAACAATCTGCCACCGCGAAGCGGTACAGCCGTTTCCATGTGCAGGTTCCCGCTGGGAGCTTGTTTCGACAACTACGCTATGCATGAACTCAACTTTCGCCAAAGAAAAATCAAAGGGAAGCGATTGTGTCCAAGGCGAGCTTCATCATGTTCGTGAAGGTCGTCTGCCTTTCCTCGGCAGTCGTCGCGCCGCCGAGCAGGATGTGGTCGGAGACGGTCATGATTGCCATCGCCCTTCTCTTGTACTCGGCCGCCAAAGTGAAGAGTTCCGCGCTTTCCATCTCGATTCCAAGAACGCCGTATTCGGCCCACTTCTTCCAGTTCTCGTTCTTGTCATAGAAGAAATCGGACGAAGCGACAGAACCCACAGAATAGCGGATTCCCATCTTCTCGGCGATTGAGTCGGCGGTCTTGACGAGCTTGAAGTCGGCGGTCGGAGCGAAGTGCAGGGAGCCGAAACGCTGGTTCAAGAGGCATGAATCCGAGCAGGCGGAATTGACGATGATGGTGTCCCGAAGCTGGATGTCCTTCGTCACGGCACCGCAAGTTCCCACGCGGATTGCGTTCTGCACGTTGTAGAATTTGAACAGCTCAGTCGCGTAAATCGAAAGGGACGGCTGCCCCATTCCAGTTCCCTGCACGCTAACAGGAACTCCCTTGTAGGTTCCCGTGAAGCCGAACATTCCGCGGACTTCGTTGTAGCATTTTGCGTTCTCCAAGAAATTCTCGGCAATGAACTTCGCCCTGAGAGGGTCTCCCGGAAGAAGCACGTTTGGAGCGATTGCGCCCTCCGGCGCGTTGATGTGTGTACTCATTTGAACCTCCTAAAAAAATCAGAAAAACAAAAAATCAGCAAAAGACGACGCCGAAAACAGCCCCCGACAGGACAACGAAGACCGGATGAATCTTTGTCCTGAAAAGGACACCCAGGCAGAGCATGTAGAACACAGCGCTCGGAGCCTGAATGTAGATGTTCGCCCATGTTGACACGTCGCTTGGAACAGCCGCATCAAGCCCCTTCAAAAGGGCGAGAATCACGATTCTGGCGGCGGCGACGGCGATGACACCAGAAACGGCCGGTCGCAGCGTGGAGAAGGCGGCCTGTACCCCGCTCTTCTCGGAGAACTTCCCGAAATACTTGGCGATGAGCATTATCGTTATGAGCGACGGAAGCACCTGCCCGAAAGTCGTGACAATGCCGCCGAAAACGCCGTAAAGCTCAGTGCCGATGTATGTCGCCATGTTGATTCCGATTGGGCCTGGGGTGGACTCGGAGATGGCGACCATGTTGAAGAACTTCTCGTCGGTCAAAAGATGGAAGTTGTCAACAAGAGTCTGCTGCATGATTGTGATTCCAACTTGGCCGCCGCCGATTGTTATCAAGCCTATGTAGAAAAAGACGGCGACAAGGCAGAGCAGCCCCAACGCCGACTGCGAGTTGATTTGCTCTATCATGAACTGTGTCATTTTCCGTCTCCTTTGCCATCTTCCGCGCTTTTCTCCGAAGTCTGCTTCCCCTTCTCGGACAAATCGCCGCGGATTCCGGCCAGAAGCACGCCGAGCAACGCGCTTCCAAGGATTATCCAGATTGTTCCGACGTTGAAGACGAAAATCAAAACGAACGAGACCAGAAGCAGGAAAAAGCCGAAGACGTTCTTCACTGACTTTTTGGAGAACGAAAAGACCGCGCTCGTGAGAATGGCGGCTACGGCGACGTTTATTCCCACCAAGGCCTTCTGCACCCAAACGATGTCGGCGAAGTTGGAAATGAAGAGGGCAATCACCGTTATGATGATGAGCGACGGACAGACCATGCCGAACGTCGCGATGCAGCCTCCGAGGATTTTCGCCCTCTTGTAGCCGACGAAAGTGGCCACGTTCACGGCGATGATTCCCGGAGTCGACTGACCGATTGCGAAATAGTCCAAAAGCTCGTTGCTTTCGACCCAGTTTCTCTTCTCCACAAGCTCCCGTTCAAGAATCGGAAGCATGGCAATTCCCCCTCCGAAAGTGCAAAGCCCGATTTTAAAGAAAATCGAGAAAAGCTCCCAAAGCGTCTTCAAACTCGCATTCATTGATTTTTCACCTCTTTTCACCTCGTTTTTTTCAAATCGTTTTTCTCACCTGGAATACAGGACGTTCATCTCTTTGAGCCAAGCGGCCTTCTCGTCGGCCTTCGTCCCCTCGAACATCTTGGCGTCAGCCCTCCAGCTCCAGTTCGTGCCGGAAGTCGAAGGCATGTTCATCCTTCCCTCGGAGCCGACCGAATAGACGTCCTGAACCGGAACAATCGCGAAATCGGCGATGGACGAGAAGACTAGCCGCACAAGCTCAAGCGTGAGCTTCCCGGAGTCGCAGAGCTTCAAGGCGGCCTTGGTGTCGACTTTTTTGCCTTCGACATAGGAAGCAATCATCGAGACGAAATCTTCCGAAACCGAATTCAAGAAGCCCTGGGTCGTGTCGTTGTCGTGCGTTCCCGTGTAGGCGACGCAGTTGGCGGTCGTGAAGTTGTGCGGCAGGAACAGATTCTTGAGCGCGCCGGCATTGTACTCGTTCTTGTCGAACCCAAACTGCAGGACCTTCATGCCAGGAAAGCCGCAGCTGTCGCGCAAAGCCGCGACCTCGTCAGTTATGATTCCAAGATCTTCGGCGATGAGCGGCACCTCGTCCATGTCTGGATTCTCCGCCTGGAGCGCCTTCTTTATCGCGTCGAAAAGGGCTTTTCCGGGTCCCTTCACCCACTTACCGTTCACGGCGTTCTCGCTTCCGTAAGGAACGGCCCAATATGACTCGAAACCCCGGAAGTGGTCGATTCTAACATAGTCGAAAAGCTTCGTCATCTGCTTCATTCTGGCGACCCACCATGAGTACTTGTCCTTTTTGAGGGCATCCCAATCGTAAAGCGGATTTCCCCAAAGCTGTCCGATGGCGGAAAAATAATCAGGCGGAACACCGGCGACGTTCAGGAACCTGCCGTCGGAATCGAGCTGGAAGAATTTCTGGTTCGCCCACACGTCGGCGGAATCAGGAGCCACGAAAATCGGCAAGTCCCCGATTATCTTCACCCCCTTCGAATTCGCGTACTCCTTGAGCTTGAGCCACTGATACGAAGCGAAGAACTGAACAACCTCGTACAGGATGCAGTCCTGATGCGAATTTATCCAGAATTCCACGGCCTTCTTGTCGTGCTTGGAAAGTTTTTTCTCCCAATAGACATTCCATGAACTTTGAACGTCTTTTCCAGTCTCCTCCCGCTCCTTTCTAGCCTTCTCGTCGTAGAAATCCTTTATGCTCATGAAAGCGGCGTAATCCTTGAGCCAAGACTCGTTCTCCTGGTAGAACTGGAAAAAGTCGAACTTCTTCTGCATTATCGAGGTCCGCATGAATTCAGGAACCGCCGGCGAATTTGGATTCGTGATTGCGTCGAAGAATTTGTCGGCGATTTTTTTCAAGGCGTTCGTCTTCCAGTAGACGACGGCACCGTAATCGACGTTCCCGGATTTTTTGATGTACTTGGGAACTTTCGCATCCTCAGGCGCGGCGAATCCGTCCTCCACAAGGTCGTCGATGTCGACGAGAAGCGGATTCAATGCGAACGAGGAGAAGCTCTGGTAGGGACTGTCACCGTAGCCCGTGGGGCCGAGCGGGAGCACCTGCCAAAGCTTGACGCCGCCCCTTTCCAGCCAATCCACGAATTTGAAGGCGGACTTTCCGAACGTTCCGATGCCCGGAGCATAGGGAAGCGAAGTCGGATGAAGAAGTATTCCAGATTTTCTATTTCTCATATTTTACTCTCCTAGAAAAAGACGATTTGCTTAAAAACCTGCCCGACAAACAAAATTGCCGCTCAAGCACATAGATTTTACCACAGATAGGCCAAATTGTAGAATTTTGCATTTTCTGTTTTTCATTGAATATTTCGCAAACATTGTCTTTTATGGCGAAAATCAGCATTATTTTAGAAAAACATACTTTATAGAGGAAAACAATGTACAAACCAGAACTTGTAAACTCTCTCAAGGGGTACACTGGAAAACAGTTCGCGACGGACTTCATCGCGGGAATCATCGTCGGAATCGTCGCGCTGCCGCTTTCAATCGCGTTCGCAATCGCGTCGGGCTGCAGCCCTGAGACCGGACTCTACACGGCAATCATCGCAGGCTTCTGCATCGCGGCCTTCGGCGGCACGAAAGTGCAGATTGGAGGACCGACAGGAGCCTTCACCGTCATCATATACGCAATCGTCAACAACCCACAGCTCGGAGTCGCGGGTCTCGCCACGGCAACCGTCCTCGCAGGCGTCATGCTCATCCTTTTGGGAGTGTTCAAGCTCGGAGGACTCGTCAAATTCATCCCCTACACAATCGTAACGGGATTCACGGCTGGAATCGCGGTCACAATCGCGACAGGGCAAATCGGGGACTTCTTTGGAATGCACCCGGACTTCACGAACGGAATCACGGTTCTCGGAACTGAATACCAGAAGATGCCGGGAACATTCGTCGGAAAAATCGGAGTCTACGCGCAGTCGCTTTCATCAATCGACATCTATTCGACTGTCATGGCAGTCGTCTGCCTCGTGGTCATCTTCCTTTGGCCGAAAGTCACAAAGAAGATTCCAGGCTCCCTCGTGGTCATCGTTCTCGCGACGATAGCCAGCGTCGCCCTCTCATCGGCGTTCGGCATCAAGGTGGACACAATCGGAAAATTCGTGGACGGAAGCGCGCACTACACGATTCCGAGAGGACTTCCGACACCGCAGCTCCCGGACTTTTCGATAAACACGCTGCAGACGGTCTTCCCCACGGCAATCTCAATCGCTGTTCTCGCCGCAATCGAGTCACTTCTTTCGGCTGTGGTCGCGGACGGAATGATTGGCTCCAAGCACGACTCGAACAACGAGCTCATCGGACAGGGAATCGCCAACATCTTCTCGCCGCTCTTCGGAGGACTTCCCGCCACAGGAGCGATAGCGAGAACAGCGACGAACATCAACAACGGAGGACGCACGCCGGTCGCAGGAATCGTGCACGCGGTGATTCTCCTCTTGATAATGCTCTGCTTCGGAAAGTACGTGGAATACGTCCCGATGCCTGCCCTCGCCGCAGTGCTGATGAGCGTCGCGTGGAACATGGCTGGAATCCCGGCGATAAAGGCGCTCTCAAAAGGACAGAAATCGGACGTGGCTGTTTTGGCTGTCACGTTCCTCGTAACGGTCTTCGTGGATTTGACCTACGCAATCGGAGTCGGACTCATCATGGCGGCCTTCTTCTTCATCAAGAAAATCATCGAGCTTTCCGAAGTTCAGAGCGGCAACAAGACTGTCGTCACGGGAATCCTCGGAGACGGCCACACGGAGCAGATTGAGCTTCCGAAAGGCGTCATGGTCTACGAAATCGAAGGCTCCCTCTTCTTCGGAACAGTGAGGAAATTCGAATACGCCCTTGAAAGAGCGGGTTCGGACTGCAAAGTGCTCATCCTGCGCATGAGGAACACAATCTACCTCGACGCGGGCGGAATCAAGGCCCTTGAGCAGGCGCTTCAGTTGAGCGAAAAGAACAAGTTCACAATCGTCATCTCCGGAATCCACACGCAGCCGTACATGCTCCTTGAAAAGACCGGCATGGCGGACAGGCTCGGCCGAGAGAACATCTTCGACAACATCAACGGCGCGCTCGAAAGGGCGAACGAACTCGTGAAATAGAATGCGGAGGGAAATTTGAATCAGGAAAGAGAACTGGCGACGGCAAAAACGTCTGCAGAAGCAGCTGCAATAGAGCAGACGCTTGTCTACATCTACAACTCGGTTTTCAAGGAGAATGTCTACAAGAGGCAGGACGACGCGAAGACTGAAAAATTCTTCGAGCAGGTCAGGGAAACGTCACCGTCCAAGGCTGATTTCTTCGAGCCGTGGTTCCGCGCTTTCGTCTCGGTGGCAAGGAACGACAGGGAGAGCGCGAGCGGGAATTTCACAAAAGCACTGGAAAACCTCGACGACAAGACACTCGAAGAAATCGGAAAGATGGAGAACGCCGACTACATTCCGACATTCCTCCAGCAGGGCTTCGCCTTCTTCATGTACATCGAGGAGTTCGAGTCGGCGAAGAAGTTCTGGCAGAGGGGAGCGGACAAGGGGCTTTTCGCGAAGCCCACCACCGACGACTTCTACGAGAAATTCTTCAAGCGCTTCAACTCAAAGGAACAGTACTGGGTGCAGTTTCCGCCGAAAATCTACTTCGACGCGGAAAAAGCCGGCGAAAAATGCTTCCTCGACTACAAAGAATCCGCGAAAACCGACGACGAGCTTTTGGATTCGATAAATGAAGCGGATTTCGAGAAATTCAAGAAAATAGCCGAATCGACGGACTTCGACAAAAGGAAAGTCGCGGGCGTCTCTCCGCTCTACTACGCGCTCCAGAGAAAGGCCTCGCTCAAGGCCGGAAGCGGGAAGTTCGTGGACGAGCTTGTGCAAATCCAGGCGAACTCGATGATTTCAAAGCTCGACCTCTCGGTCCTCACGGAGGAGCTTCGGAACAGGCAGTACCTCGAAATCTACCACCAGATGCGCGTGACCTACGAGAAAAGCGGACTTGGGAAAATCATGTTCAACGCCATGTTCGGGCGCGACGAGGAGATTGCCGGACGCATTGAAAAAATCGGCAATATAATAGAAGAAATCATCAAAAGGACGGGCGACGTGGACGCGTTCTCCAAGGACTCCGGCAACAGGACGCAGGCGAACGCGCTTCTTTTGGCGGGAGAGACCGGCGACACGGAATCGCTTGCCCTGCTCATCGAAAAGGGCGCTGACGTTGACAGGGTTCTCGGACACGCCTCGTTCGGCCTCCGCTACAAGGACGGAAAGTCGGTCTCCACGAAAATCCCGAATTCACTCATCTACAGGATGATTTCGTTCGCCCAGTACGACGCGCTCAAGTTCTACCTTGAGTCCTTCAGCGACAAGGCGAAGAGGTCGATGACGGAGAAATCATCGAAGTGCGACATCACGCCGCTCGCCTATCTGATTCTGAACACGCTCTACAATTCCCGAACGGAAGAGGAATACAAGAAGTCGAAATCCCTCGTGGACGGCTTTCTCCCGCTTTTCGAGAAAGCCGGCGCGAAGCTCGACGAGAACACGGCTTTCGGCAGCGTGAAAAAGCTTTTGGGGCTTTAAGCGGAATCAAAGGCGGACGACAGCGTAAAGCGGCAACGCCACAAGATAGTCCTGGGCGCAGGCGCGGGCGAGCGAGAACCTCACAGAAAGGTCGTTCCTGTATTTTTCGTGGAAGACGGAAAGACTCTTGGAACGGAGGTTCTCGCCCGCCTTCACTTCGACAGGAAGGATGCGGCCGTTTTTCTGGACAAGAAAATCGAGTTCGTATGTCGCCTTTTCGCTTGCGTAATAGTAAGGCGTATAGGCCGTGTCCGAAACAATCTGCTGGAGGACATACTGCTCGGTCAACGCCCCCTTGAATTCGACGAACAACTCGTTTCCATCCAATATCGAAGATGCGTCCAATCCTGAATGCGCGCCGAGCAAGCCGACATCGACGAAGAACAGCTTGAAGGCGGTGAAGTCCGTGTACGTTTTCAGAGGAACGGCCGGCTTGGAGACCTTGTTCACCTTCACAATCAGGCCGCAATCTTTCAGCAGCTCTATGGCCTCCTCAAACTCCTTTGAGCGTGCCCCCTCCTTTATTTTCCCGAAAAAGAATTTCTTGTTCTCCTTCGCGAGCTGCATCGGAATCGAATTCCATACAAGACGGACGCGAGGCAGCTGCTCTTTCGGAATGTGCTTTCCAAAATCGTCCTCATAATCGGAAAGAATCTGGTTCTGCATTCTGCGCACCTCTCCATAATCCTTGTGTTCGGAGAAAAACTGCACGACAGCGGGCATTCCACCGACATACATGTAGTTCTTGAGCCAATATACATAGGTGTCGTGGAAATCGTTCAAAACGGAATCCGCCCCACCCACCAAAAGACTTGCCAACTGATTTTCGCCCATCGCCATGAGAAATTCCCGGAACGAAAGAGGATGCATCGACATGGTGTCGACTTTGCCGACAGGAAACGAGATTCCAGAATGGAGCGCCAGCCCAAGAAGAGAGCCAGCCGCAGCCACGGCATACTCGCCAGCATCCTCGCAAAAATACTTGAGGGCCTCCAATGCGCGGGGGCATTCCTGAATCTCGTCGAAAATTATGAGAGTGTCATGGGGTGTCACCTCAAGCTTGCATTCGATGTTGATGTTCATGATGATTCGCGATATGTCGTAGTCCCCATCGAAAACCGCCTTCATGCGTTGGTTCCTGAAAAACGATATGTATGCGGTTTTTGCGAAGCAGCGTCTGCCAAATTCCTTGAGCGCCCATGTCTTGCCGACCTGTCTCGCACCTTTCAGCACAAGCGGCTTTCTGCCCGCCTTTTCCTTCCACGCCACAAATTCACTCATGATTGTCCGTTCCATCTTCGCCTTTCCTCACATTTTTTCCGGGGTATTTCCATACATTCTACACACTTTTTCGTGGATATTCAGCAAGTTGGAGCACACTTTTTCGGGGATAGAACGAAAGTCTTGATTTACCTTGAATCAACTCGAAAAAATTACAGCTTATTAGAAAACACTCTATCGACTTATACATACTATTGTATGTATAATGGGTAAGCATATGACATTTGAATGGGATGAAAATAAAAACTCTGAAAATATTGAAAAACATAAGGTTTCATTTGAAAAGGCTCAAGATGCCTTTTTCGATGCAAACCGCATGATATTGGAGGATATAAAACATTCTATTTCAGAAAA
>CAMHLH010000076.1 GCA_946185925.1 uncultured Treponema sp. | reverse complement strand
CGGAGTCGACTCCAACAGGCTCTCAGCGGTCGGAATGGGAGGCACCCAGCCAATCGTTGACAGGACAGACAAAGTGAACAACTGGAAGAACAGGCGCGTCGAGTTCATCTTGAACAAGTAACGCACAGTTTTTTCGAAAAAGGGAAGCGCGCTTCAGTTTGCAGGCGCGCTTTTCTTTTGCGGACAGAAAAAAAACGAGGAAGGACAATGGACGAAAAATTGAAGGAGACACTGCGTTCTCTGGCGGAAAAATACGAGACAAAGGATTTCATCAAGAACGACCCGTCAAAATTCATGCACCAAGTCAGCGACACGAAGAACAGGGAGCTGGTGGCGTTTCTCTCCGCGAATTTGGCGTTCGGAAGAAGGGAGCAGATTCTGTCCCACATTCAAAAAATATTGGACAATTCCGGGAACGACCTTGCGGAATGGATTTCTGAGGAGAAATTCAACGATTTTTTCCCCAACGACGAAAAGTCATTCTACAGAACCTACTCGAACAAGGCCATGCTCTCCTTTTTCAAAACCATCAAGGCCATTCTGGACAAGAAAGGCAGTCTCGGAGAATACATGAGGGAAGAATGGGAAAGGAACGGCGGGGAGCACCTCCATCTGACAATCGCCGGAACATTTCCGAAGGAGTGCAGCCTGCTCCCCCACTCGCCCGATTCGGCCGCGAAGAAGGTCAACATGTTCCTCAGGTGGATGTGCAGGACAGAGTCCCCTGTGGACCTGGGGCTGTGGACATGGCACGGAAAAAAGAATCTGCTTGTTCCGCTGGACACGCACGTCATGCAGGAGGCGACGAAATTCGGCCTTCTGGAAGCGAACTCAAGGGGAAAAGTGAAGGCCGCGAACCTGAAGACCGCAGTTGAACTGACGGGCAAGCTTAAGGAAGTTTTTCCGGACGACCCCGTAAAAGGCGACTTCGCCCTGTTCGGGCTCGGAGTGGATGAGAAATAGCCTCCTCAACACTTCAGTCGAATTTGCCGATATCTATGATGGAGACACTATGAATTCTTTAAATGTTGCTGACATTAAAAACGACGAGACTTTCACGGCGCCGATTTACATCGACAAGAACTTTCTGCTGCTGGCGGACGGCGTTCCGTTCAAAGCAAGCCTGAAGTCGATTCTGCTCGAATGGAATTTCAAGACGGTGCAAATCGACAACGAGGCTCAGCTTGCAAAAACGGCGGCGGCAAAGCCAATCGACCTCAAAGCGTTCGAGTCGGTGAGCATAGACGATGTAATGAATGACACGGCCGAAGACGAGAAAGAAAACGCCAAAAATGCAGTCGCTCTCCAAAACAACAAGGAAATAAACGAGACAATCGCCAAATATTCTGAAGAACTCAAGGGAATCGAAGAATCAGACCTGGACACTAAGCAGCTGCTCGTCCAGAAGGTCTACGACGCTTTCAAGAACTACATAACGAAGATTTACACAAGGTTCGTCACCCACCGGGAGCTCAAAATCGGACTGATTTCGGAGGCCGTGCAGAATTTCTGCGCATTCATTGCGGACAACAAGAAATACGTGCTCAGAATCCAGCCGCAGCTCGACGAAAACGACAACAAGAATTTCATAGTTGGCCACTCAATCCGCTCCACAGTATTCGCAATCGTAATCGGGCAGACGCTCAAACTGCAGACGACAAAGCTCGTGGAGCTTGGCGTGGCGGCCCTTCTCCACGAAATCGGGCAAATCAGGCTGCCGCCGCAGCTCTACATCACGGACAAGAAACTTACGTCGGCAGAGAGGCGGTCTTTGGAAAAGCACACGATATACGGCGTGCAGATTCTGAAGGAGAACAACTTCCCGACATCGATTCAGTTCGCGGTTTTCGAGCACCACGAGAGGGAGAACGGCAAGGGCTATCCGAGAAAAATCGACGGCTCGAAGATTTCGCTTTATGGAAAGATTCTCTCTGTCGTCTGCTCATACGAGGCGATTTCCGCCCCAAGACAGTACAAGGACGCCAAGTCCACCCACGAGGCGATAATAGAGATGCTCAGGAACGAGGACAAGCAGTACGACGACACGCTCATCAAGATTCTCGTGCAGAATGTCTCCCTTTTCCCAATCGGCGGCTACGTCAGCCTTTCAAACGGAAAAATCGGACAAGTCGTCGACACGAACAAATTCGACCCGAGAACGCCAATCGTGCAGATTCTCGGCGAAAAGAACGAAGCGGGATTCCCGGTCACGATACAGACCGACAACGAGCGGATAAAGATAACAAGGGTTTTGACCCCGGAAGAAACTGCCGAGGCCATAAAAAACGGCGGGAAACTGCAATAAAGCGCCGGAGAGGGAAATGGAAGTCTTCAGTTGAAGAAAGCCCTCTGCTCCTCCACCTCCGCCATGAATTTCTCGTCTATGTTCGGCGGGTTCTGCGTGAAATACAGAATCTGCTGGAGCTGCTCCGAATTTTCCACGCCCCAGACAGGAACGGCACTGTCGAACTGCCTCAAATAGCCGAGCGCCAGAGGTATGTTGTTCACGATTCCTCCGCAAAGAGGCCTCATCGCAATGAAGCCGATGTTTTTCTTGGCGAATTCCCTCACAAGGCTCTCAATCTCGACAGGACAGAGCATATTGAACGGAAACTGGACAGTCTCCCACTGAACTTCGGAAGCAAGCACACCAGAAGCAGTGTCGGTGTTGTCGGTGACAATGCCGAAATGCCTTATGACTCCGGCATCCTTGAGGTTCAGCAGCTTCTCCATTATCCGATCGGCACCGTCGAACAACGGCAGGCTCTGGACATCCTCAAGCTGGTAGAGGTCGATGTAGTCCACTTTCAGGTTGCAGAGACTCCTGTTTATGTCCTCGTCAATTTGGTCGGAACTTCTCGCGGCCGTCTTCGTGGCGATGACGACATCCTGCCGGATGCCCAGAGCGTCAATCGCCTCGCCAAGCCGCCTCTCACTCTCAAAAGTGGAGACGGACGTGTCGAAGAAATTGACCCCCTCGTCATACGCCTGCTTCACAAGCGCGTTGACGCTCTCCTGCGAATCCACGCGGTCGAGTGCCATCGCGCCGAAAGCAGTCCGAGAAACCAGAAGATTCGATTTTCCCAATATGACGTAGTCCACCTTAAAGGCTATCTCCCAGAACGATTGAAACTGTAGTTCTTGATTGACTTCTGGATGAACGGAATGAGCTCGTCAATCTTGACCCTCTCCTGCTCCATCGAGTCGCGGAAGCGGACAGTGACAGTGCCGAACAAGTCGTTCTTGCTTCCGTCCTCTTTCGTCTCCTGAATCGTGTCGAAGTCGACAGTCACGCAGAACGGAGTTCCGACCTCGTCCTGGCGGCGGTAGCGCTTTCCGACAGTTCCAGCGACATCGTAGTCCGTGACGAAATCCTCTTTGAGCAGGTGCTGGATTTCCTTCGCCTTCTCGGCAAGTCCGCCCTTCTTCATCAACGGCAGGACAGCCACGGTGATTGGAGCCAAGCGCGGATCCAAGTGTAGGACGACCCTGTAGTCGTCTTTTCCGTCTGTTCCGACATTCTGCTCTTCGTAGGCCTCGCAGAGGAACATCAGGAAATTCCTGTTCAAGCCGGCGGAAGTCTCGATTACGTACGGAACGTACTTCTTGTTTCCGTCTTCCTGGTCGACGTAGCTCATGTCCTTCTTGGAATACTGGGCGTGCTGGCTCAAGTCGAAGTCGGTGCGGGAGTGGATTCCCTCGATTTCCTCGAATCCAATCGGGAAGTTGTATGTGATGTCGTAAGCGTCCTTCGCGTAGTGGGCGAGCTTGTCGTGGTGGTGCCACTTGAGCTGGCTTTCAGGGATGCCGTACTTCAAGTAGAATCTCCACCTGTCGTCCCTCCATCTCTGGAAAGTCTCGTCCTCGGTTCCCGGCTTGCAGAAGTACTCCATCTCCATCTGCTCGAACTCGCAGGTTCTGAAGATGAAGTTCTTGAAAATCAACTCGTTCCTGAACGATTTTCCAACCTGGGCCACACCGAACGGAACCTTCATCCTGTTCGACTGGACAATCGACTTGAAGTCGGTGAAGATGCCCTGGCAGGTCTCCGGGCGCAGGTAAATCAGGTGCGACTCGTCGGCGATTGCGCCCTGGTAAGTCTTGAACATCAAGTTGAACTCGCGGACGGCCGTGTACTTCCTCTCTGTCGAATGGCAAGTCGGGCAGTCGATGTTCTCCTTGATGTAGGCCTCCATCTCCTCGTGGCTCATCGTGTCCACAGGCTTTCCCGGGTCCTTGTCCGGGTTCGCCGCGACGAACTCCTCGATGAGCTTGTCGGCCCTGTGGCGGGCGTTGCACTTGGGGTTCAAGCAGTCAATCATCGGGTCGGAGAAGTGTCCGACGTGGCCGGAAGCCTCCCAAGTCGTGTGGTGCTGGAAGATTGCCGAGTCGAGACCGACAACGTCGTCGTGGAGCTGAGTCATCTCCTTCCACCAAGCGTTCTGGATGTTGCGCTTGAAATCGACACCGAGCGGACCGTAGTCCCAAGCTCCAGCCTGGCCGCCGTAAATCTCGGAAGCCTGATAAACGAAACCGCGTCTTTTGCAGAGCGCGATAATTTTGTCCAACGTGCAAGCATGTTCATCGACAGGCTTTTTTTCGTTTTTTGCCATTTTATTTACCTCTTAATTTGTTTTTGTCTTTCCAATCCATTCGCCGTATCTCACGCGAACTTCTCCGTCCTTCCACGCCTCAAGAACACTGTCGTTGAGGCTGATTCTACCCTTCTCGAAAAGCAGGACGATTGTGGAGCCGTGCAGGTCGAAGAACCCCTTCTCGTCTCCCCTCTTGAACTCGGTTTTTCCGTCCGACGGAAGATGGTTCACGATGCCGCCGACAGAGAACGCCCCCACCTCGATTTGGGCGACCTTGCCGAAATGGGCGGTGTCGAGAATCGTCCACGACCTTCTGTTCTTCGTGTAGACCCTGAAATTCTCGCAGGCTTTCGGCTGTACGGAATAGAGTTTTCCCTCAAGGAAGTGGTTCCCGCCAAGCTCTCCGGAATGGTGCCCGTCATCGAAATAGCAGAACCTGTGGTAGTCCGTCGCGCACAGCCTGAAAACGAGGCAGTCGCCACCCGCGAACGCCTTCATCTGCTCAAGAAGTTCCGGCGACTTGAAAGCACCGCGCTCCGAGCAGAAGAAATCTTCGAGCGAATAGTCGAAGCCCTTGATGTGGAAGTTCGCGTCCTCCGTGATTTTGTACACAGAAAGGAGAGAGTCGCAAGGAGACACGAGATGGTCCGGCTCAAAATCCACCTTCAAAGCGGAGGCTTCTTTCTTCCTTGTGAAGAAATCGTTGAACGACCTGAACTTCTTCGTACCGCCGAATCCCGCCTCCTCGTACTCCTTGAAATCGGACATGTCGATTCCGTTCTTTTCTATGAAGCCCTTGATGTAGAAATGCGAGAGCGGAGAGCGAAGGAAAGCGCCGAGCAGTTTCGGAACTTTCACCGCGAGGATGAATTCCAGAACGGCTTTTCCAAATTTTGTTCCGTAGAGAAATTCGACGGAAGCGTCGTTGTGGTTCGCGTTTTTGTCAATTTTTTCCATACTCATTCACTTGGCGTCCAAAGCAGAATCCGCAGAAGAATCCTGGCAGCGCTCAGAGGCGTCGGTTCCAGATTCGAAGATGACAGATACGTCGCCGTTTTCCGAAGAGATTTTTCCGTTCAACCTGTCGATTTCGCTTTCGAGATTGGATATCTTCTCCGTGAGGAAGTTGATTTTCTCGGCGGCAAGCTCCTTCGAGTTGTTCTTCATGCAGTAGGCCTTTCCGAAGAAGAGAAGCATAAGCTCCACGAGGCCGATTATTATCATGACGATTTTTCCGACGAGAGCCGGCTTAGGCAGCCTGAACGGCATGATGAAGGCGAAAGCCATGAAGATGAGCAAAATCGCGGCAGGCTCGATTGGCGGTCGCGCGCTTCCAGCGAAATAGGAGATGATGAAGACGGCGGGAAGAATCAAGGCCACGCTCGTGACCGGAAGCCCCCTGTACTCGTGCCTGGATTCCGTAGTCGCCTTCTGCCTGTTCATCTCGTCCACGTTGAAGTAAGAAAGGCGGATGAGGGCGCACAAAAGATAAATCGCGCAGATGCAGATGATTCCCCTAGCCTGCCAAGGATGGTCGATTGGGTACGAATCGTCACCGATGGCGAGTTTGTAGACGATGAGCGACGGAAAAACGCCGTAGCTTATGATGTCCGCCATGGAATCAATCTGGATTCCGAAAAGTTTTTCGTCGTCGGTCCTGTTCTTCTTTGTGGAAGCGACCTTGCCGTCGAACATGTCCATGACTCCGGCTATCATCAAGCACAGAAGAGCCAGGATGAAACTTCTGTCGGAATTGGAGAACACGAAGTGTATTCCCGCAAACGAAAAAAGCATTCCGATATAGGTCAAGATGACCGTGTAGTTGTAAACACCAAGCAACATTTTTTATCCCCTTAAAAATCCATAAGACAAGAATCTTACAGAATGTTTCCAAAAAGCAAGCTGTAGACAAGAATCGTTATCGGCTTGGAAGTCAGGATGATTATCAAGAACCTCTTGAATTTCATCTGCGTCAAGCCTGAAAAATAACAGAGGAAATCGTCGGGCGAAATCGGAAGGAAAATCGCAATCCACAAGAAGATGTGGAAGTGCTTCGTCCAGCGGTTCATCCAATTTTTATAGGAACGGATTTTCTTGTCCGTGAAAATCATCCTCATCAGAGAGAAGCCGAGTTTTCTTGAAAGTAGGAAGGCAAAGATGGAGCCGGTGCAGATTCCGACATAGTTGCAGACGAAGCCCCCGACGGGCCCGAAGAGCATCGGGCCGACAATGCAGCCGATTGTGCCGGGAATGACGGCGTAGAGCACCTTTACGCACTGGAAGACGGTCAGGACAACCGGCCCAAGGTATCCGAGCGAATTTATGTATTCCTTGAAAGAATCCGGGTCCCTGAAAGTGCCGCTCCTGTACTGGATGAAGAAAAAAACGCCCAGAGAGACGAAGGCCAAAAGACAAACGCTCGTAAAAACTCTCTTTATGAGCTTTCCCTTGGTATTTATAAATTTTTCAGACGCAGACTCAGAAAGGCCGCCATTCCCTCTGTCTTCGATTTTCTCAGCAAGCTCCATATCGTCCATTTCCACCAACTTTAAAAACTTGAATTTTTAGAATAACGGTTTTTTATTCGTTCCTCAATTGCGTTTACCACTTTCCTCAAAAAGTGCATTGCGCAAAAAAAAAGGCGAAAAGTCTTACACACTCTTCACCTTTAATCATGGAGAACCGCTTTTCAATGTTGACCCGACCGCATTTCACAGCTGCGGCGGGGACATCACATTGACCACAACACAAGCCGTCTGGATGTCTGTAACGTCCTGCGTTGCACGGTACATTATAAATTTCGGAGTGAAACAAAAATTCTTTAACTGAATTTCTCGAATTTAAGTTGAATTTCAACAATTGGATTTTCCAAAAATCCGCAAAATCACCTACTCAGAAATTCTTCCACAGAGGCGACAGAGAAGCCCGGAATCCTCAGCGACTTTGAAGAGAAGGAATAGGATTTCACGTCTGGATAGTCAGTGCATCTGCTCTCGAACCACCACGCGAACATCTTCATGCGGTTGTCGGTCAGGATGCGGCCGCCTTCGTAGTCAAAATCCCAGAGCATGTTCGCGCCGAAAAGAGACGCGACTCCGGACGTTTCCGCGGTCGAGAGCCGAGACGAAGACGAATGCACGGCCTCCTCGAAAGTGGAGCCTCTGGCGTGCGTCTCGTTTTTTGGAAAGCCGAGGTCGAGTCCGGCGAAATATATCTCCGTGGCACCGCAGAGCCGCGAAAAATCCCAAGCGGTCGTTGAAACGGAGCCGCCGGAGCTGAGAACGCCGCGCTTTCTGTCGACGGCAACGACCGTCTCAGGCAATCCGAGGCGCTCCAATGGGCAATTCGACGACGAAAGTGATATCTCCCGGCACGGGAAGCGGAAGACGGGCGGATATGCGGCAAGCTCGGTGACCAGCACGCTGGATGGAGAGGACAGGCCAGCAACGTGCCTGTACGCGTAATACTGGGGGTCGCAGAGGACCACAAAGTCAGGCTCCACGCCAGAGCGGAGGCAGGCGCGCAGGGCGGTGTCCACCGCGACCACGACGGCCTTCTTCTTCACGTCCGCAAGGAACGGAAGAATCTCGGCGAGGGAAGGGCCCGCGGCCAGCACCACGAAGGGGCGACCCGCGAGCTTGCCCTCGTAGTCGCGGACGCTCGATATTCTGCGGCCGGACATTCTTCCGCATTCGATGGACTCGACCATATTCAGGTTCCGCGCGATGTTCCTCTTCCAAATTTTCGAGAATCTCTCCAGAGTGGCCTTGTTGATTCTGTCCTTGTCGCGGTTCCGCTCGATTTGGGAATTCAGAGCCGAAAAATACGCGGACGCGTGCTGGGTCTGGGCAGGATTCGACACGATTGAGAATTTCTCAAGCCCGCCGAGTTTTTCTATGAGAGAAACAACAACGTCGGCCCCCGAAGCAAGCGCGATGACCACATTCTTCAAGGAGAAGACCGGAGACCAGTCCACGCAGGAAAGGGCCGTGAAAAAAGCCTTCGGATTCGGCTCGACTATGAGCAGGGAATCATTGGGATATTTTTTCGCATAGGAGACGACGGCGTGGCCGAGACCAAAACCGAAAAAAGCGCAGGCCGAGGAAGAAGGATTTGACTTTTTCGCGTTTTCGGCGGCGGCATCCGCCTCCCGGATTGGGTTGTAGAGCGAGTGCAGAAATTTTCCGCCAGATTTCGCAGTCGGAACGGGCATTCCGCCAACGACCTGCCTGGACGGCAAGATTTCGATATCTTCTTTTGAAAGGAGAAAATCCGGATTTGGGCTTCCCCCGACTTTTTTTCCGTCGTACAAATCGGATTCGGAGATGCCGAGGAAATCCAGAAGCGGAGCGAACCTTCCGCAAAAAAGCGACACATTATTTGAAAACAAGCTCAATTTCCATGTTCCCCTTTATCGGAGTTCCAGGAGCAGGCTTCTGGTCAGTGACCCAGCCTCCGTCCCCGACGATTTTCACCCTCACATCCTTCCTGTCAAAAAGCGGCAGAATCTGCCTCTTCGAATAGCCCTTGAAGTTGGGGACAGTGTCCTTGAATTCAATCGGCGGATCCTTAGGAATGGAAATCTTTCCAGAATGGGCAAGGCTTGACGCTCCGCGGCGGCTCATTCCGAGATGGTCGATTATCACGTTTGCGGCCTGGTTGATTACAGGGGCCACAATTCTACCCGCGTATGTCTCGCCCTTCGCCTTCTCGATTACGATGTACAGTATGATTTCAGGATTTTCGACAGGGAAAACCGCTATGCAGTTGGAGAGGAAGTCAGTGGTGCTGTAGCCTCCGTTCTTCGCGTCCGCCATCTGGGCGGTACCCGTCTTGACACCAATCGAGATGTCGCCGAGGGAGGCCTTGTGTCCGGTTCCGCTCTGGGCCACAGTCTCCATGCAGCTCAAAAGGTACTTGGCCGTGCTCTCCTTGAGGACGCGGTCCTTGTAGACAGGCTCGTTGGTGTAATCCTCCACGTCCTTGTCGTCCGTTATCTTGTGGATGAACGTGAGCTTCGCAGGCACACCCCCGTTTGAAATGGCCGAGGCCGCCTGAATCATCTGCAGCGCGCTCACGGCGATTTCCTGTCCGATTGCGATTGTGGGCTTCGAGCGCGCAGACCAATATCGGTCATTGGTGTCGCGGACAGAGCCTGT
>CAMHLH010000075.1 GCA_946185925.1 uncultured Treponema sp. | reverse complement strand
GCTGGCTCTGGAGCGGAGCCGCCTTCTGGGCTTCTGCATGGAGCAGAGCCGGAACAAAATGGAAGCCTTCCGTCTGCCACCCACTGGAACAGGCGAATGCTGCGCGCCGAAAATGCTGGACTACGCAATCAAGAACTCGCTCACCCCAATCTCCATGTGCGAAATTCTTTTGCAGGACGTAGAATCAAAAACGATTCCGCCGTGCGACTCAAGATGCGGCATCCTGCTTCCGGCCATGCTCGGCCTTGAAATCATCTACCAAGACAGCGACATCGCGGTCGTGAACAAGCAGAGCGGGCTTTTGTCCGTGCCCGGAAGAATCACGAGCGACAGCGTGGAGGAGCGGTTCAGAAGGCTCTTTCCGTCCGTTCCCAAGCAGCCGGCAGTGCACAGGCTGGACATGGAGACGAGCGGAATAATGATTCTCGCCATGAACAAGGAAGCCCACAAAAAGATGAACATGCTGTTCGAAAAAGGAGATGTGCAGAAGGAATATGTCGCGCTGCTCGACGGAAACCTCGTGAAGACGCTCGTGGAAAAGCCGAGAACCGACAAATATTTTTCTATGAATGATGAAGAAATTAATGGAAGAAAATTCCACGGTTTTATGGAACTTTTTTTCAGGCTCGACGTGGACAACAGGCCGCACCAGATTTGGGACGAAGAGAACGGAAAAAAAGCCGTGACCGAATGGGAGATTCTTGGAGTCGAGCGCTACAAAGCCCCCGACGGCTCCACGCGGAACGCGACGAGGGTCCTCTTCAAACCGCACACGGGACGCACGCACCAGCTCAGGCTCGCATCGGCAGACCCGCACGGCTTCGGCTTCCCCATAATCGGCGACACGCTCTACGGAAAATGCGACGAGGGAGAGCGGCTCATGCTCCACGCACAGAGAATCGTCTTCCCCCACCCGACCACGGACGAGATGATGACGATAGAATGCAAAAGTCCGTTCTGAAGTTGTTTTTGGAAGCGCATTTGATTGCCACGCGTTTTTTTGCCACACGGATTCGGGGAGTCCAACGCCCCCTGTCATCAATGCTGCATGATTGTGGCAAACACATGCTTTATGGCAAGAAGCGGGTGGTAGAAGAGCATTCGTGGGCCTGAAAAGCGCATGACTTCGCGGATTTTTTGCCGCATTTCAGCCTTGTAGCAGTGGACGCGGCAGGCCGAGCAGAATGTCTTCGTCTCCATGAAAGGGCATTTTTCCACCCGCTCGCGAACATAATCCGAAAGGCGTTTGCAGTCGTCGCAGAGCTTTTCGGAATTTTTGAGCGCGAGACGATTTTTGTGCTTTCCTTTACAGTAAAGCTGAATCATAAAAAGCACCGTCCGCCATTCCTTCTCACGCTTTTCTTCAATTGTCATTTGCCTTTTTCATCCTGATTTTCAATTCTCACCGTCATGCAAGAATTGGTCATTTCGACTCCGCTCAATGACCGATTTCGACTTCGCTTAATGACCGGTTTCGGCTTCGCTCAATGACCGAGTTCAATTCTTCATTTTCAACTTTTCTAATCGTTTTGATTCTCGTGAAAAAATACAGGTATTTCAGAATCAGAAGAATGACGATTGTGACCCGGCCGATTCTTGTTCCAGTTGTGTCCTTTTGGCACATTCCAAAGAACGCCAGAGCGAGCATGAGAGTCGCCGGCAAAAGGATGCAGAGTTTTGTCTTCAATGTCATGGCGCGGTTTGTGGCGAAGCTTTCCAGGTGATTTTTGTAGAGCTTCGTTGACTTGAACCAAGCGTCCAGCCGAGCAGAGCCTTTGGCAAAGCAGAACGCCGCAAGAAGCAGAAAGGGCGTTGTCGGCAAAAGGGGCAAGGGAACACCGATTGCGCCCAGGGCAAGTGCAATAAATCCGAGCGCAATCCAAAAAGGTTTTGATATTTTCATTTTTTATTCCTCGTTTTCTAGCATTTTCTTCCGTTTTCGATTTTGTGTATTTCGTCGCAGATTTCAAGCGTGGATTTTCGGTGGGAAACCAGCACCACAGTTTTTTCTTGGGCTTCCGCCTTTACCGATTCCAGAATGATTTTCTCGTTGAAGGAATCAAGGTTGCTCGTCGGTTCGTCCAAAAGAATGAATGAACTTCCGTGCAAGAAACTTCTGGCAAGTCCAAGCCGCTGCCTCTCCCCGCCCGAAAAATTTTCCCCAAGTTCAGAAACTTTTGTTTCATAGCCGTTCGGGAGGCTTTGGATAAAATCATGAACCGACGCTTTTTTGCAGGCGGCGACAATCTCGTCGTGGCTGGCATCGAGTTTTGCGATTCGGAGATTGTTTTCGATTGTGTCGTGGAAAAGCATTGTTTCCTGCGTCACATAGCTTTCGGTTTTTCGTAAATCAGCCGTGTTGATTTTTTGAATCAAATTTCCGCTGATTTTTACGCTTCCAGAATCGGCTTCCCAGAAGCGCATGAGGAGTTTTAAGAGCGTGGATTTTCCAGAACCGCTTTTTCCCTGAATGCCGATGATTCTGTTTTTTGGGAAAGAGAGCGAAATTCCTAAGAGAATTTGATTGTCACACGGATTCGAGATGTCTAACGACATCCCTGGTGGGGCGGAGTCGTAGCTGAATGTCACGTTTTCACATTCTGCTCCTTCAAAATCTGTGATTTGTTCGCCATTTTTTACGGCAGGCACAAGCGGTTTTTCGTCCAGAAGGTCGAGGACGCGTTTTCCAGAAGCGATTGTTTTTGAAAGCGAAGAGCCGAGCCGGGCAACCGCGACCACCGGACCAAACGAACTGAAAAGGGCTGCGACGGAAATCACGGCGGCATCGAAAGTGACGAGATTCTTTTGATACAAGAAAATCGCCACAAAAAGCATGAGAATGTCGCAGAGTAAAACCGAGCCTTCTATCAAGGCTGCTGAAAGCCCTTCGTTCGCTGCCATTTTTTTCTGGACGGCCGAAAGTTCTTCGCTTTTTCGTTTAATCATCGAGAGCCGTTTTTCGCCTGTTCCGAACAGAATCGTCTGAGAAAGACCCCGAAGGCAGTCGAGGAGAAAGGCGTTCATCTGTGAAAACTTTTCGCGGTTTTCTTGACCACTCTTTACGGAAAAATGCTGCACAAAAGACGGAACGAAAATCCCGACGAGGGCGAATGAAAAGAGTGCGAGAGATGCAAATGCCCAGTGGAATCGCCACAAGAATGCGATTACCCCCGCGCTCACAAAAAACGCGATGCAGACCGGCGAAACCGTGTGGGCGTAAAAAAGCTCAAGAAGCTCGATGTCGCCGGTGAGAAGCGAAATCAGGCTGCCTTTCTGCTTTCCGTCGAGTTTTGCAGGGCCGAGCGAGCGGAGTTTTTCAAAGACAAGAGAGCGGATTCGGGCAAGGAGCGTGAATGCGATAAAGTGATTGCAATACTGCTCGGCATAATGAAGCACTCCCCGAAGGACTCCCGCGAGAACAAGGAATTCAACCGGAATTGAAGAGAAAAGCGCAAGAATCCCAAGAACAGGAATCGAAATCGCAGAGAAAAAGCCCAGCGTGCCCAAGATGACGGCAAGAGCCATCACGGGAAAAAGGGGCAGAATCAGGCGGGAAAGCCGTAAAAGTGTTTTCATAAGGTTGCCTCCCCGTCATTCTGATGCACACCCCAGTCATTCTGAGCTTGTCTCAGAATCTCGTTCATTGAGGATGCTGAATCAAGTTCAGCATGACAGTTTCTTGCGTTGGCGGCATGACAAATGCCGTTTTCAAATTCAAAAATTTTATCCGCGCCCAGAGAGTTTTCTTTTCGGTGGCTTATCATAATCACCGTTTTTTGACCTTTTAGCGAGCGAATCAGCTTCAAAATCAATTCCTCGCTTTCCACATCGATGTTGCTGGTGGCTTCGTCAAAAATCATGACAGGACTGTCATGCAAAATAGCGCGGGCAATGGAGAGCCGCTGTTTTTGTCCGCCGGAAAGATTGGAGCCGCCCTCCCGAAGAGGCATTTCAAGTCCGCCGTTTTCACGAACGAAATCAGAAAGATTCACTTTTTCAAGGGAAGCCCAGAGTTCTTCTTCCGTTGCGTTTTCTTTTCCTTCCAAAAGACAGTCGCGCACAGTTCCTGCAAAAATCCAGTCGCGGTGTGAAATGTAGGTCACGAGAGAATGCAGTTCCTTTTTTGGAATGCTCTTGATTTCAACGCCCGAGATTTTTGCATTTCCAGAATATGAGCCGTAGATGCCCGAAAGAATTTTTGCCAGCGTGGATTTCCCGGAGCCGCTTTTTCCCACAAAGGCAACGAAAGTTCCTTTTTCGATTGAAAGCGAGCAGTTTTTGAGGGCTGCACGTTCGCCAAAAGAGACGGAAAGATTTTCGGCAGAGAAAATGTGATTGCGAAATCCGTCATTCTGATGCTCACGCCTGTCATTCTGATGCACACCCACGTCATTCTGAGCTTGTCTCAGAATCTCGTTCGTTGAAGATGCTGAATCAAGTTCAGCATGACAGTTTCGCACATTGTCCGCATGACACGGTGTATCCAGAAGTTCCCAGATATTCTTGCTTGCGGTCACTCCGTTCATGGCAACGTGAAAAGCAGAGCCAAGCCTTCGGAGAGGAATGAAAAAATCCGCAGAAAGCAAAATGCAGGCGAATGCGCTGTAAAAATCCATCTGTCCTTCATAAAAAGAAGAGAGTGCCGTGCAGATTCCCAAAGCCGCGCCGCCGTAAGCCACCACGTCCATGATGATGATTGAGTTCAGCTGCATGGAAAGGACTTTCATCGTGATGCGTCGGAAGTTTTCGGCTTCGCGGGCCATTTGAGACGCCTTGAATCCGTCAGCTTCGTATATTTGCAGCGTCGTAAGACCTTCAAGATTTTCAAGAAAGTTGTCGGCAAGAGAGGCGTACTGCGCCCAATATTTTCCAAGGATTTTTTTCGCGATTCCCTGAACCACCGCCATGGAAAGGGGGATGAGGGGAACGCAGGCGAGCAGAACAAGTGCCATTTTCAAATTGAAGAAAGCGATTGTGCCGAACGTAAAAAGGGAGGCAATCATTGCGTAGTAAAACTGGGGCAAGAATGCGGAGAACCATGTTTCAATCTGTTCAACGCCCTCGGTTGCCGTCTGGATTATTTTTGCGGTGGAAGAAGATTCCTGATAATCCGTGCCCAGCGAGAGAAGTTTTTCGTAAATGCTGGCTCGGAGCTTGATTTTGACTTTTGAGGAGGCGAGAAAAGCCGTCCGTGAAGAAAGCAGGTTCGATGCAAGGCTCACAAGAAGGCAGAGAATCATTATCAATATAGAAGAGATTTGAAAAGTTCCGTTTTTCAAGACAGCCGCCACGGAGAAAATAAAAGCCGTGTTTGCCAAAAGAGAGAAAAACCGCAGTAAAACTGTAAAGAAAACATATTTTTTTGACTCAGGAACAAAATTCACGAGCCGTTTGTCTATCATCATAAAAAATCACGCTAAAAAAGATAAAACCCGCCGCTTCTGAACGCACATTTTTTGAAACGGCGGGGGATTTGTTTATTCAACAAAAACAGTCGGCTAGTTCAAAGAATCCCAGTCGATTGTGAGTTTTCCAATATAAGGAGTCGCTACGTCCGGGTTTCCTGAACCAGCTGTTCCGCTTCCGTCGCAGAACTGAACGCCCATTACATTGGAATTGATGTAAATCCAGAGGTTGTATTCGGAAGTCTCTTTTGAAACCGGGAATGTCATGGAAGTGACGTAGTTAACATCTACCAGCACACGATTTCCATCTTCATCCAGACCGGTATTTGCCTGAGCAGTGTCGTCCTCGCTGACAGTGTATACGGCATCCTGAACATTTCCGTCAGCATCGTAATAGCCCGGTGTCGAATTGCTTGGGTCAATGAATGCATCAAATTCAACTCCAAAAATATTGCCGGTTCCCTTTCCGAGACTCAACAGGACTTTATATGTACCATCGGCTTTCTTTAAAATCTTTGTTCCTTTGTGAACGGGAGTTCCAAATTCCTGACCGCCCATCGCGCTTACATAGCAGCTCAAAGTTGCGTCTACAGACAAAGTTTCAACGCGGTAGAATGCAGCTCCGTTCGGCATCATTGTCGCCATTGCAGGAACATAGTAGGTTGCCGAGCCGTCAGTGCCGAACACGATGTAGCATGAAGAAGCTGTGGTGTAGTTTTCTGCTGTCAAATCACCTTTGTTTGTGTTGGTGCTGTCGCTCTGAGCCGCTACAACCGCTTTACCGTCGCTGTCGGTGAGCCAGAGAACTTTTGTGTAGGCTCCGTAATTTCCGCCCTGGTCAACGGAAGATTCAGAAACAGTCAGAGTCACCGACTGATTCATCACTGTGCCTTCGAAGGTTCCGTAATATGATGAATAATCGACCTGCGACTGCGGCTGTTCCGTCTCATCGACATCCTCTTGTGACGATGAGGAAGAGTTTTCGCCTTGCGTGCTGGTGCTTGAATTTTCAATCGCAGTGCTTTCTTCATCATCGCTGTCGTTCGAGCACGAAACGAAAACAAAACCGATGGCGCAAAGAGCCATGAAACCTAAAAATGCTTTCTTGAGCATATAAAATCCTTTTGGGGAGAAGCTCCCACTTTTTTCTATAAGACAGGCATACGCCCGCCTTTCTATCACAACACGGCTACCGGTCTGCCGCGTAAGTAATCAAAATGACTCATCAAAAACACTGACAGTCATGGTGATTTCGACTCGCTCAATCACCGCTTCCGCTTGTGAAAATCTGGATAATCGGGAAAGGCATTTTTCCCGGATAGAAAGAAGTCCTGAGCGTCAAAACGCCGTTTTCCAGTTTTCCTGTGAGTGAAAGAGAATTGATGTTGATTGTCGTTCCGTCGGCTTTTTGCGCCGTTACCGTGGATTCGGAAGAAGCCTCATAGGAAAGATAGTAGACTTCCCCGTCTTTTAAGACTTTTACGCCCGCAATCTCGTAAGGCTCAATCGTCATCGCCTCCGTGTAGGCAAAGCGTGGAACCTTCACCGTGGCAGTGGCAAGAGAAGTTGAACTTGTGTCCGTTATCGTCACAGTCGGCGTGATTTCGTTTCCGCTTTCGTCAGTTCCGCTCGTTCCCTGCCCTTTCGCAAGCGAGCCGCCTTCGCCCACCATGAAGACAAAGCTTCCGTTGTAGGTTGAGTCTCCGCCCCAGGCAGCTTCCACCGCGCTCTCTGGAATCTCAATCGAAATGTCCTCGATTTCTTCGTCATATTCAATCGCGCTCGGATTTGTGTTTTTTTCGATATCCGTCTGCTTCGTCATCGTCACGCGGGTGTTCGTCATGCCAGAAACGCCTGTCAGATTGTCGCCGGTGAGAAGAATGACGATTTCGCTCGTGCTGTTGATTCCAAGCTGAACGACCATTGAAGCCTTTGAAGAATCCTTTGACTTGCAGTAGGAAACGTTTTCCGCGCTGTACCAGTAGAGCGTGTAGTTTGCGCTGCTGTTTTTTTCGCTGTAGTAGTAGAACTGATTGTTGTTCATGCCGTTCACGCTCATGTTCCAGTCGCAGCGTTCGTCGTTGTAGAGAATGATGGAAGGAATCAGCGTGTTTCCGCTTGAAGCCGTGATGTTTCCGTAATAGGTGTAGCCGTAAATCTCGGAAATGTCGTAGTCGGTCGCCTCTGTTTCGTCGTCGGAACAGGAAACGAAAGCAAGTGAAGCAAAGAGAACAAGCAGCGATAAAAATATCCCCTTCCCGATTTTTACAAATTGATTTTGTGTGTTGATTTTGTTCATTTTTTTTACTCCAAAGTTATTACGAAAGATATACTGACAAAGTTGGCTGAGCGCAGTCGAAACCAGATCATTGTCATACAAGAACTGGTCATTTCGACTACGCTCAATGACCGATTTCAATTCTCAATTCTCAATTTTCCTCCCAGTCTCAGCGTCACGCCTTCTTCAAGACCGTAGTAGGATTTTTGATTCTCGCCGTTCGTGCCTTTTTTGAAGTGCAGATTGTTCAGAATGTTGTCCGCACCCAAATACAGTTCGAGTTTTTCGTCCCAGAATTTTTTCGAGAGCGTCGCATTGAGCATCAAGTAATCCGGCGAATAGTATTCCGTTCCAGTGCTCACGAGCTGTTTTGAATTCCACTGGGCGTTCACCGAAACCGCAGATTCAAGGACTGGAATCAAATATTCCGCGCTCGCCGTAAGTCTGTGGCGAACCCGAAGAGCCAGTTCCCGCCAAGTATCGCCATCCTCGTCAAAAGACTTCGCCTGAGTGTAGGCATAGCCGATTCTTCCCTTGAAACGGTCGAGTTCCGTGGTCAAAGAAAGTTCGCCGCCGTAGGTAAGAGCTTTGTCCACGTTCTGATGCTCGCGGATTTGCGGAGAGGAACTCGCGGCAGTCACAACGCTGTCAATCAAGTCGATTATGTAGTTGAAGTAGCCGCCGAGATTGACTTTGAAGTAATTCGCCACGTTCTTTTCGATTTCCGCATTGAAGCTGTGGGATTTTTCGCTTTTCAAGTCCGGGTTTCCGTAGAGAATGAAGTTTCCGGCTCCTGGCGCGTAGCTGTGGCGGAAAATCCAGTATTTTTCCTTGAGCGAAGGCATTTTGTAGCCCATTCCGTAGGAAAGCCGGAACGCCGTGTATTCAGTCGGAGTGTATTTGAGGGCAAGTTTCGGGGTTGCCATGAAACTCACGCCGCTTCCCTGAACCTCCGGCGAGTAATCCAAACGAAAGCCCGGAACGAGTGAAAGTTTTTCGTCAAAAAGAGAAATCGTGTCCTGGGCGAAAAAGGCAGTTTCCAGCGCGTATTTCCGCTCGTCAAAGGAAGAGCCGTTTATCGATTCCAAATCCGCGTTCAAGCCAAGAACGGCATCGTTCACATCGTTCAGTTTCCAGTGGGCGCGGAGGTCGCTTTCCCAGTCGAAAGAATTGGATTCCGTGCTCGTCGAAGAAGAATAGGCACCGGCTTTTACATCGTAGGTCGTGTCCATGTAGTAGAATTTACCCGCAGAAAATCCGTCGATGTAAAAATCATCTCCAAAAATGAATTTTCCGGTCAGCCCGCCTTCTCCCCTCAAAGAGCGGTATTCCATTTCCGCCCCCTTGTCGTAGCCGGTTTTCGTAAAGTTGCTTTTCTGGTCGGAATCAGCGTAGAGACCGTAGAGCGCAAGATTTCCCCACTCGTCTTTGTACGAAAGAGTGTCGCGGGCAAAGCCGAGGATTTTCTGCGTGTTTTCAAAATACGTGATGCTTCCGGCCAGCGCGTCGAATGTCGTCTTCTCTTTTCCCGGAACATAATTGAGGCACGCCGCAAGCGAGTTTGAAAGATGCTTTCCGCCAGCGAAGAAAGTTCCCGCCGTGTAATTTTTCCAGTTCGCGATTGAAGGAGAGAATCCGATTTCTTCTGTCAAATTTGCGGAAAGCTTGATTTTCTCTTCGCCGGACTCAGCATTCTTTTTTGTGATGATGTTTATCGTGCCGCCCATCGCATCGCTTCCGTACAAAACGGAATCCGCGCCCTTCGTCAGTTCAATGCGCTCAATGTTTTCCACTGGAATCTGAAAAATTGGAGTTGAACCGTCAAAGTCGGAAGAAACAGTTACGCCGTCAATCATGATTTTTACATAGCCGTTTCCAAGCCCCTGCATCGAAACAGATTCATTGGCGTTTCCAGCAGTCGCACCGCTCACCGTGATTTCTGGAAGAGTTTTGAGGGCGTCGCCGACAGTCTTTGCGCCCGATTTTTGAATCTGCTCTTCGCCAATCACAGATTTCTGCTCAACAGACTCGCTGATTTCCTGCTCAAGTTTCTGGGCAGAGACTTCGATTACTGCGT
>CAMHLH010000074.1 GCA_946185925.1 uncultured Treponema sp. | reverse complement strand
CCTGTGGAGCTCACGATTTCGAACTTCGCGAGGACTGCGGAGAAGAACCACGACGAGGAAGTCCTCCGCACGACTCTCTATTCGCTCGCGGACGGAATCGACTTCTCCAACGGACTCTACTACGGAAGCCGGAAAAGCCGGTTCGACGGCGGAATGTACCTGGACAGCACCGGTTGGGACCCTCCGTCTGAATGGGAACCCGCGAACAGACCGTGGTTCAAGGGAGCTGACAGGGAGAACGGAAAAATCCATTTTGAAGAGCCTTACATCGACGACCAGACCAAGAACCTTTGCGTGACCGTCGCGAAAGGCGTGATGGGAAAGGACGGAAAGGCAATCGGAGTCGTCGCGGTGGACTTGATGATGGACGAAATCGACAGGATGGTCAGCGACATAAGCGTGTCGGAGCACGGCGCGCTGTATGTCCTTTCTTCCGACGGAAAATATCTGACGAACGACGACCCCGGAAAAATCACGGTCGCGGATTATTTTTCGGACTCGGCGATAAAGGAGGAGGCGTCCGCGTTCCTTGACGGAGAACTGAAGGCGGTCATCAAAAAGGGAAGGTACTACGCGGCCGGAAGAATCGGGGACACTCCGTGGTTCATCATGGCGGAAGGTCCCGTCTCGGATTTCAGCAGCGAATTCACCAGGATAATCACCTGTTTTGAAATCCTCATCACATTCCTCAGCATATTTTTCGCGTTCTTCAATCTCAAGGTGGTGAAGAATCTGCGCGCGGGGGACAGGAGCGTGGGACGAAAGATTTTCACGGAATCGCAGAACCTTGTCCTTGCGTCGAAGGAGAACGCCTCGACCGCGCAGAGCCAGAGCTCGTCGATAAAGGAAATCGTCGCTACGATGGAGGACAACAACGCGATGAGCGAGAACATCGCCACGAAAATCAAGGACGTGGCGAGCGTGGCCAACGCAACGAACGACAACGTGGCGGACGGTGTCTGCTATCTTGAGGTGAACGTCAAGCAGCTTCAGGAAATCGCGGAGGCGAACACGAACACAATCGAGAGCATCAAGGAACTTGGAAGCAAAATCGAGAACATCTGGGACATCGTCACAATCATCAACTCCGTCGCGGACCAGGCGAAAATCATCGCGTTCAACGCCGAGCTTGAGGCTTCGAGCGCGGGCAAGGAGGGGAAGAATTTCCACATCGTCGCCACGGAAATACGCAGGCTTGCCGACAGCATCATCGACGGGACGAAGGAAATCAAGGAGAGCATCTCCGAGATTCAGAAAAGCTCCGACAATTTGATTCTCATGAGCGAAAGCGGCACGGAGAAAATCAAGGTCGGCGTGGAGAACGCCAAGAGCCTGGAGAACAGTTTCAACAGCATAAAGAACGCTTCGGAAATCACGGCGTCCAGCGCGACCGACATCACTTCAATCATCCAGCAGCAGGCGGTCGCGAGCGAAAAGATTCTCGAAATGCTCAGGCAGATTTCCCACAGCGTTGTCGGCTTCGAGACAATGACGGGCGATATTTCCACGGCGTCTGAAAAACTCAAGGAAATCGCGGCTTTGCTGAACTGAATCGAATCCTCCTCAAATTCTGACGGTGAAGCTGCTGCCTTCTCCTTCCTTGCTCCGCACTTCGACTTCGCCGCCGGTGATGTCGAGAATCCGCTTGACAAGGGCGAGTCCAAGTCCGTTGCCTTTTTGCGCGTGGCTCCTGTCCTCCTGGTAGAATTTCTCGAAGATGTGCTTTTGGGTCTCTTCGCCCATGCCGCAGCCTGAGTCGCTCACTTTTATCTGGCAGAGTCCGCCGCTTTTTTTGAGGCTTACCGAAACTTTTCCCCCGTCCGGCGTGAATTTGAATGCGTTTGAAAAAAGATTGTG
Organism: uncultured Treponema sp.; assembly: GCA_946185925.1. GTDB lineage: Bacteria > Spirochaetota > Spirochaetia > Treponematales > Treponemataceae > Treponema_D. Next base: position 7,911 of record CAMHLH010000074.1, on the reverse strand, counting down.
CCAGACCAGCGAGAGAAGCTCCGAATCTCCCTTCGCCAGAATCGAGTCGTCTATGTCGGTTTCAAGGGAAATCTTTTTGTCTTCCCAAATCTGCTCGAAGTCCAAAAGGCATTCCGTTATCTGCTCGCTCAAGTTGAATTTCTTTCGTTCGGGGAAAATCTGCTGGTTTTCAAGCTTGTTCAGCCGCAGAATGTTCGTTATGAGGGTCGTGAGGTTTCGGCTGGCGGCGGTGATGCTCTTCGCGTATTCAAGGCGCGTTTCTTCCTGCAGATTCGGCTCCTGCAGCATGGTGGCGTAGTTCTGGATGACCGAGAGCGGGGTCTTCAGTTCGTGGCTCACGTTGCTGATGAAGTCCAGCCTGAGCGTCTCAACGCCCGAAAGTTCCCTTGCCATCAGGTTTATGTTGTCGATTACCACGTCGATTTCGTTCCTGAAATGCTTGCGCCTTGGAATCTGCACCGAAAAATCACCTTGGCGGATGGATTCCGTTGCGTTCAAAAGCTGCTTGATTGGCCGCTCGATTTCGATTTTTCTGTGAAGGCGGATTATGAGCGTGAAGATGAAACTCATTACGAAAACATTGATGAAGCCCGCAATCGCGCGAACAGAGATGACTTTTTTTGAAAAGGGCAAATTCGCGTCCCAGAAAAAGACTATGATTGAAACCGTGGTTACGATACAGACTCCGAGGAAAACAAAAGCGTAATTCCTGAAGGAGAAGACGCTGAATGTAAAATGTTTTTTTTCTTCGCTCATTTCAAGACCGCCTTGTAGCCGAGCCCGTGGACTGTGACAATCTCAAAATCCTTGCAGGCAGAAAGTTTGTCCCGAAGCTTTGTGATGTAGACATCAACTGCCCGTGGTGTCGCGTTCGAGTCCGCGTCCCAGAATTCGTCCATGAGCTGGACGCGGGTGAAGGTCTTTTTGGGGTAGGAGAGCAGCTTGTAGAGCAGGTTGAATTCCCTCGCCGTCAGGTTGATTTCCTCCCCGGAATTCGAGGCGCTTCTGCCGTCAGCGTCCATCGAAAAAGAGCCGACCGTGATTTTCTTGCTCTGGGCGATGTTCGCCCGCCTCATCAGCGCGGAAATCCGAAGGAGCAGCTCCTGCAAATCAATCGGCTTCACCATGAAGTCGTCGATTCCGGCCTCGAAGCCTTTTTGCTTGGCGGAAAAATCGTCCCTGGCGGTGACGAAAATTATCGGAATTGACGGATTGATTTTCCGCACGGTCGAGGCGAATTCAAAGCCGTCGATTTGGGGCATCATGATGTCGGAGATTATCAGGTCGAACATCTTGTTGTACATAGCGTTGTAGGCATCGTTCGCCAAGAGGCAGCCCTGCGCCTCGTATCCGTTCTGCGACAGGAAAGAGCACATCGTCCTGTTCAAGTCATTGTCGTCCTCAACTACAAGAATCTTTATCATGTCCATATTATACCCCCTGCCTGCCGCTTTTCCCTAAAAAATGTGCGTGAAAGTCAGAATGATTCCGTCCAGCTGCCATTTTCTTCCGTCCGGCTCCGTTATCGGCCTTAGGTCCTTGTCGTCGCAGAAGTTCCTCTTTCCTGAAAACGGAAGCATGAGCAGAAAGCGGTTTCTTGGCCCGATTGAAGCCGAGGCGTTCAAGGTGAAGGTCAAGTCCACGAAAGTCGGGTCGGAGATTCTGTATTTTTCGTCGAAGAAGGATTCCGAATAGTAGCCCGAAGCCGTCGCCGAAAGTCCCACGGAGTTGAAGTACTTGTTCGGCACGATGTAGTTCATTGTGCCGGTCGCGCTATAGGAAAGTCCGTTTGCGTTCTCACCGATTCCCTTGTCCAGCCAGATTTCTCCGTTTGCAATTCCCGTCATGCCCTTGTAGATTGCCTTGTAGCTTCCGCCGACTATGAAATGCTGCTTTCCCTTTGTGAAAAGCGAGCCGATGTCGAAGTTGACCGCCGCGTTTGCCCAAAAGTCGTAGGTCCAGTGGGTGAAGGGCGAAAAATACTCGTACTCCTTCTTTTCGCAGTCATAGCCTCCGATGAAGTTCATCGAAAGAAAGCCCAGGTCGAATCCCCATGATGTTCCGATGTCGCTTCCTGCCGCCAGCGTGAGGAAGGGCAGGGGCTTGAACTGGAACTGCGCGCCCGCCCTGAGCCAGAGAGGTGCGATTTCACCGTCCGCGATGAACTCAAGTTCCGGGCTTTTCCTGAATTCCGTGAACCTGTGTGAAAAACGCCCCTGAACCATGGGCATAAAATATGGAATCTTCAAGTCTATCATGTCGTTGTTGGGCAGATAGACACCGAGAATCGTAACCATCGGGTGAAAACTCGTCGCAGGCGGAACATAGGCCTGGGCATTTTGGGTCTTTTCCTCATGTTGTGCTTCCTCTGCATGAACAAAACACAAAAGGAAAAGTGCAATCATCAAAAACACAAAACTCTTTATGAACTGTCGAATGTTGAGTTCAAGCATATCGAACTTGCAGAAACGAGCTTTCAGCGGGGTTCCAGATTGAAAAACGGCAGTACCGCTTCGCGGTGGCTGAATGTTTTTCAATCTGGAACCCCGCTTCCGCTCGTTTCTGCCATTGCTCTGAAAAAACTCGACATTTGACCTAAAACAAAATCTCATACCATTCTCCCTAAATCTTTCAATTTTCAATTCTCAATTCTCAACTTTCACTTTTCTCGCGTTGAAAATGTAGTACACCGCCGGCATGACAAAGAGTGTCATCACCGTTCCAAAGCCAAGGCCTCCCAGAACCGTGAGGTTTATCGGCTGAATCATCATGGCTCCCTCGCTTGGGAAAAGCGCCATTGGGACGAGCGAAATCAATGTCGTGAGGGTGCTCATCAGAATCGGGCGCAGGCGGCTTTTCGCGCTCTCAACGCAGGCTTCTTCAAGGCTCATGCCGTTTTTGCGAAGGTTGTTGGCGGCATCCACAAGGACGATTCCGTTGTTTACGATTACGCCAACCAGCATCAAAATGCCCAGCACGCTCATCATCGAAAGCGGCTGCCCTGTCATCAGGTAAATCAGGGCGACACCGATGAAGGAAAGGGGAATTGTAAAATAGATGATGAAAGGGTCTTTGAGGCTCTCGAACTGGCTTGCCATGACCGCGAAGACCAAGACCATGGCCATGATTATGATGACGACGAAGCCTTTTCCCATTTCGATTATGTCGCTCATGTCGCCCGCAGTCTTGAAGCTCAATTCTTCGTCCTGCACAAAATTGTTTTCCACAATCTGCATGATTCTCGACTGCACGCTTGTGATGGGCACGCCATTTTTCGGCACCGCGACCACCTTTGTCATGCGGGTCTGGTTCTTTCTTGTGATTGAAGACGGAGCCGTCACTTCCTCGTAGCTTGCCACAGCGGAAAGGGGAATGCGTTTTCCTGAATTGCTGGTGACGAAGAGCCTTTCCAAATCCTTCACTTTCTCTTTGTCGCTTTCGTCAAGAGTCACGATGATGTCCGAGTCGTCGCCGTCAAGACTGTAGGTTCCGGCTTCAAGTCCGCTCACCGCAGCCTTTAGTTCCGTGGAAATCGACTGGATGCTAAGTCCTAAGCTTTTGATTGCTTCCCTGTCCAGGCTGATTTTTACCTGGGGAAGTCCGTTTGAAATGTCGCTTGAAACTTCGTTCACAATGTCGCCGCATTCTTCTTTTACGAGGGAAACGAGTTTTTCCGCAGTTGTCGAAAGTTTTTCAAGGTTGTTGCAGTGGATTTCAAGCTCGAATCCGCCCGAGGAAGACGAAGCGCTGTTCAAGCCGATGGAAGTCGCCTCGAAGTCGAATTCCGCACCGGCGAATGTCGGGAAAAATGAACGGAGCATGTCCTTTGCCTTGTCGGATTCCTTTTCCGTGAGAGACAGGAGAAGGGTAGCCTCGTTTGAAGAAGCCGCCGTGCTGCCTCCCACCGTGTAGTTCGAATATTCGACGAATGGAATCTTTTCCAAAGCCAGCCGCTCCAGCTCCTTGATTTCTTCCTCTGTCTCGTAGATTGGAGTTCCCTTTGGAAGAGTCATTGTGACTTTTACCTGCGACTCGGGATTTGAAGGAAAGAGAATGAAGCCACGGCCGGGAAGACTTCCCATTGCCAGGAAGAAAAGTGCGACAAGGGCAAGAATCGAAATCAGCTTGTGGTGAAGAACCCATCTGACAACTTTTCCGTAGCCTCTGTGGAGAGAGAATCTCTTTTCAGTCTTTGCTGCCTCTTCTATTTTTTTCGGTGCGACTTTGAGATAGTAGGCAGAAAGAACCGGAACGAGCACAATCGAAGTGAATAACGAACAGATGAGGGCTATGCTGATTGAAAAGCCCAAATCTAGAAAGGCCTCACCCATAACTCCCAGAATGCTTCCGAAGGCCAGCATTGGAACAAAGATACAGACAGAGGTGAGGGTTGATGAGATGACCGGCATAATCATTTCACCCGCTCCGTCTATCGAAGCCTGCAAGGGGCTTTTTCCCTGGGAAGCGTGGGTGTAGATGTTTTCGAGAACGACGATTGAGTTGTCAACGAGCATACCGACACCCAGCAAAAGGCCCGAAAGTGAAATCAGGTTGAGGGAAGTTCCTCTAAAGTACATGAAAACCAGAGTCGAGATGATTGAAACCGGAATCGAAAGGCCGATTATCAATGTGCTTTTGATGTTTTTAAGGAAGATGAAAAGAACTACAATTGCCAGAAGCGCGCCCGTCAGAACCGAATTGATGACTTCGTGGACGGTCGCCTCAATCTGGTCTGTGTTGTTGGAAACTTCGATGATTTCAACGTCATTCGGAAGCTGCTTTAGGATTTTTGGGAGGGCAGCGCGCAAGGCGTGGGCGGCAGCCACAGAATTTTTTCCGCTCTGTTTCTGGATTTTGAACTGAATACATGGAACGCCGTCGAAGTATGAAATTGAAGTCACGTCTTTTACGCTTTCAGTCACATCTCCAATGTCTTTTACGCAGATTGGGATGCTTTCAGCGGATGAAGAATTTTTCCCGACAATCGAAGGTTTTGCGTAGGATACAACGGTGTCTTCTATGTCGGAAAGGCTGGTGAAGGCTCCATCAGAGACTATCGTGTAGTTTGTGTTTTCAGATTCGATGATTCCGGCCGATGACGAAAGGTTCTGTGCTTTTAACGACTGGATGACAGTTCCCAGCGAAAGCCCGTAGGATTCAAGACGCTCCTGGGAAAGCGAGACTTTGATGCATTTTTCCTGGCCGCCTGAAATGTCCGCGCTGGCAACTCCGTCAATCTGTTCAAGATTTGGAGCGACGATTTCATCAGCGTATTTGTAAAGCTCTTGTGGCGTGTGGTCGCCCTTCATGGCAAGTGTCATGAGCGGAATGAGGCTCGCGTCCAGATGCGTGGTCGTTGGGCTTGTGGCGGAATCCGGAAGGCGGGAGCGCACGCTGTCGATTTTGTCGCGGATATTGTTGCTGGCCGTGTCCAAATCGGTTCCGGTGGTGAATTCAAGCATTATCTGGCTGTAGCCGGTTGATGAAGTCGACGACATGTGCTTGAGGCCGTTGAGACCTGAGAATGCCGATTCAAGCGGTCGTGTCACATTCTGCTCCACATCCTGGGAGTCTGAATTTCCGTAGTAGGTCTGAACCATAATCATGGGGTAGCTTGTGTCCGGGAACATGTCCAGCGGAAGCCTAAGTCCGCAGAAAAGTCCGAGCGCGACCATTATTGTAAAGACGATTAAAACCGTAAGCGGTTTGGAAAGTATTTTTTTCAGCATAGTCTTTCTCCTCTGTTCATTTCTTCCTTTTTCTGTCACTCATCTTTTTGAAGCAGGGCGTTCACTTTCTGCCCTTCGCTTATCATGTTCTGTCCTTTGACGATTGCAAGATTCCCTTCTGAAAGCCCCGAAGTTATTTCGGTCTTGCCGTCAACGCTGAGCCCTGTTGTTACAGGAATTCTGCTCACGCTGGCGTTTTCACCGGTTGAATCTGCCACAAAGACATAGGGCTTTCCGCCGTTGTAGACGATTGCCCGGTTGGGAAGAGAGAGCACGCCATTTTTCGTCTGCGTGATGAGCTTTACATGGGCGAACATTCCGGCTTTCACGATTCCTTTTGTTTCTTTTAAGTTGAGGGTGACTTCCATCGTCCTTGTGGAAGGGTCCAGAATCGGGCTGATTCTTTCGACTTTTGCTTCAAAAAATTCCCCAGGATAAGACTTGAAAGTGACAAGCGCGACCTGTCCTTCCTTGATGAGCGGAACGAATCTTTCGCTCACGTTGATGTTGATTTCCAAATCGTCCGTACTGCTGATTTCGGCAATTGTGGTCGAGGTCGTGGCATAGGCTCCAACCGAAAGCGGCAGTTTCGTCACGGTTCCGCTGAACGTGGCCTTGACCGGGCTAAGCGCGAATTCCGCTCCGGGCTTGCTTGGGTCAATCTGGGCAATCACGTCTCCGCGGTTCACCCTGTCGCCGCCTTTCACCGAGATTCTGGCGATTTTTCCCGCAACAGAAGGGAGAATCTCTACGCTGTCCACAGCCTTAACCGTGCCGCCGAATTCGATGTAGTCTTCCATCGTCTCCGGGGCGATTTTCCTCACGCTCACAGTGAACGACGCTTTCTCTTCGTTTGGCTTTTCGTTTCCTTTTTTTCCTCCGCATGATGTCATCATCACCATCGAAAGTGCCGCAATTATCGTAACAATGAATGTTGAAATTCTTTTTCTTGTCTTTGTCATATTTTTCTCCTTTACTTGACAATCTGTAAGTGTTTTTGCGAAAGTCGGGTTTTCACAGTGCAGTGGCAGAAACGAGCGGAAGCGGGGTTCCACTGTTGAATACACTAAACATCGCAAGCGATGTTAACGCCACCGCGGAGCGGTACTGCCGTATTTGGCAAGACTGCGCAAGCAGGCTGCGGTTCCCGCTGGGAGCTTGTTTCTGCAACTACGGTATGCACAAACTCGATTTTTGACCTATTTGTTTCTCCAGCCATCCGGCAAATCCAGCATGTACTCCAAATCCGTAAGCGCGCAGATGTAGGTGTATAGTTCCGACTGCTCCGAAAGCCTGCTCTTGTTCAGCTGCTCCTCCGCGTCCCGCACTTCGATTAAGTCCGCCGAGCCTGCGTTGTAGGCTTTGCTCACCAGCGAATAGGATTCTTCTGCAAGGGCGATGTTCTCCCGGCAGGATTCGAGGGAAACGGCTGAACTTTCCAACTCGTCAAAGAGTTTCTGGCTGTCCAAAAGGATGTCGTCCTTCTTCTGCTCAAGCTGCAGCTCAAGTTTTTCCTTCTGCCTCTTCAAATCGTGGTATTTGATTCTGTTGTTCGAGAACGGAAGCACGTTCGTGAAATTCCACGAGAGCGTGAGGCTCGCGCTCCCCCTGTCCGTCCACGAGGAAGAGTCGAACCAGTCGTTGTCCAGTCCTGTCATCGTCTGTTTTGTTGCATAGTTGAAGGAAAGTGTCGGCGTCCACGAGTCAAGGTTCAAAGCCTTCATCTGAGATTCCACCGACTGAATCTGGATCTCCAGCGACTCCACCTGGTTGCTGTATGCCGAGTGCAGTGAAAGCAGTTCCTCCTTGTTGAGCACTACGATTTGGGTTTCAAGGCTTCCTGAGAGAATGACTTTTGTCTTTGGCGAAAGTCCCAGAATCGAGGCGAATTCCCGAAGCTGCCTGTTCAGGGCGATTTCTGCCTTTTCGATGTCCCTTTTCATGTTCTGGTAGGTGACTTTGCTCTGCAGAAAATTGATTTTTGATGAGCCGCCGTTCCTGTAGCTTTTCTCTGTGTTCTCGTATCTTTTTTTCGTGTTCGAAAGCGACGCCTTGTCAGTCTCAAGCGTCTTCTGCTGGAGGAGCAGGGCGTAGAAGAGTTTCTTCACGTCCCTCTCGTTCTGCCTCACGGTCTCGTCCCAGCTGAGAAGTCCGTTCTTGTAGTCGATGTTCGCTTTCTTCA
>CAMHLH010000073.1 GCA_946185925.1 uncultured Treponema sp. | reverse complement strand
AAACTGTAATATAGAATCTCCCAAGCAATTCTTGCGTTTCATATTCATTTTTTGATTTTCTCATTTTCAGGAAAAAAATATGGTCATGTTTCTCATCATCATCGCGATTTTCATCGTGGTGACAGGAATTTGCGTTTGGCTTTTTTCATAGCCAGGGGAGGTTTGTATGTTCTTTTTGATGGTTCTTGCCGCTGTTGTCGGCTTCTCTTTTGTCTTCTCAATTCTTGGAGTTTTCATCGACAACATTGGCGATAAAATCATTGCCAGCATGGACCGCAGTTTGTAGTTTCTCGAAGTTACATTTTTGCAAAGGAAGTCCGGCTGGATGAATGCTCCTGTCGGGCTTCCTTTTTGGTTTTACTCGAAGTTCTTTATTGTGATTTTCGACTTTTGTTCATCATCAGCCTTGTCCACGACAATGTGCGACTTTATCTCCGTCTCCATCGCTTCGACGTGGGAAATGACGCCGACCATCTTCTGCTCCTGGATGCGCTTGAGCGTGGCGATTGCCTTGTCCAGCGACTCCTGGTCGAGCGAGCCGAATCCCTCGTCTATGAAGAGCGAGTCGAGCCGGATTCCGCCTGAGCGTTGGCATATCACGTCAGTCATGGCGAGGGCGAGACTTATGGATGCCTGGAAAGTCTCGCCGCCGGAAAGCGTCTCTGGCGCCCTGTCGCCGTTCTCCGAGTCGTTTATGGCGATGTCGAGTCCGTGCTTTCCCTGCTCCTTCGTCTTTTTGATTTTGAACTGGTAGCGGCCGCCGGAAAGCTCAAGGAAACGTTCGTTCGCGTAGTCCACAACCTCGGAGAAGTGCGTGGCGAGAACCCACGAGCTGAAGACCTCTTTGTTTCCCGTTTCTCCGTTCATGTCCCTGTAGAGGGCAGTGTAGATTCCGCTCTTCTCCAAAAGTTCCCTGTGTTCCTCGGATTTTTCCACAAGCTCGTCAAGGTCTCTCTTCGTCAGAGCTTTTTCCTTTGAAAGTTCATTTATCTTTTCGTTTGCTTCGCTTTCCGCTTTTTTTGCCGCATCGAATTCCTCGGAGGCTTTTTCGATTTCCTCCTCTATGTCCTCGATTTTTTTGTCGGATTTTGTGCTCTCGAAAAGCTTTTTCTGGCTTTCAAGTTCCCTCTTCCAGCTGTTGACTCTCTCTTCCGCTGTGGAAATCTCGATTTCTGAAAGCAGCTGCGCTTTTACCTCGTCTTCGTCTTTGAAGTCCGATTTCTCTATTTTCTCGTCGAGCTTTTTTCTGGCTTCTTGCAGGTCGTTTTCGGTTTCTTTCTTCGATGCAATGCTGGCTTCTTCGAGTGCCTTGCTTGTTTTCACATCGGAAGTCGCGTTCGACATGGCTTTTTCGAATTTTTCGAGAATCTGCTTGTTGGATTCAAGCTCGGCTTCCATTTCTTTGACTCTGGACTCGATGGCGGCCGCGTCCTCGTCCTTGCCTACGCTCATGCCGCGCTCCTGTTCCTCGATTGCCGTGAGCGATTTTTCAAGCCTCGTGTTTAGCTCGTTCAGCTTGTCCTTTGAATCTTCCTTTTTTTTGTTCGCCTCGTTCAGGTCGCTCGAAAGTTTCTTTGCCCGCTCGTAATCAGCCTTCGCCTTCGCTTCGCCGGCATTCGCGTCCGAAAATGCCTTTTCGGCTTCCGAAAGGCTCATTTCGCTCTCCAATAAAGCTTCCAAATCTGCAATCGTCTTTTCCTGGTGCTCCTTGTCGCCTTTGAGCTTTTGGAATCTTTCCTTGTCGCTTTCCAGGAGCTTCTCCTTTTCGGCAAGGGCGGCTTTTTGCACCGCGATTTCCGTTTCAAGGCTCTCTCCATTTTTCACGGCAAGCTGCGGATGTTCAGTGGCGCCGCAGACAGGGCAGGCGCAGCCCGGTTTCAAATCGTGCGCGAGAAAAGCCGCTTTCTGGTTGTCCTCGTATTTTTTCTGCTCGTCTTCGAGACGCTCGATTGTGATTTTGAGACTTTCGACGATTTTCTGGCTTCCTTCGGCTTGTTCCCTGGCTTCTTCAAATTCGCTTTCGATTTTCGAGAGCTCCGCTTTTTTGTCCTCGATTTTTTTTAGAAGTGAAATCAGGTTTTCGGCTTTCTCTTTCTCGGTCGCTTTCTCGTGGCATTTTTCCAGAAGGGCGGTGGCGATTGCGCCCCCATCCGATTCTGCGATTCCGTGCTCGGCTGCCAGTCCCGAAAGCTCTTCTTCAAGTTTCGGGATTTTTTCGTCGTTCTCTCTTGTGGACTTCTTGAATTCGTCGATTTCGCCTTCGATTCTGGCTTTCTCGTTTTTGGCTTTCTGGAGGGCCACGATTTTTTCGATGTTCTCTTTTAGAATCCGGATTTCATTCGCGTCGGACTCGTTCTTTTTTGAAAGTTCTTCCATCTCGCCTGTTTTTTTCGAGAGTTCATGAAGATTTGCCTCCGCTTGTTCGAGTTTTTTCTCCGCTGCTTCCTTTTCTGTGTCCGCTTTTTCCAGCCGCTTCTTGGCGGAGTCGCACCGCTCGATTTCTATTTTGAAAGCCGCCGCCTTCTTCGCTTTCGCTGTTTTTTCTTCGAGTCCTTCGATTTCCGCCCTTTCTTCTTCGAGTTTCCTGATTTTCCTTGCGGTCTCTTCGTTTTTTTTCGCGGTTTCCAGAGCAGAGACAGCCTTCGCCTTTTTTTCAGTCAGCGTGCTGGCTTTTTCGCCGGCAATATTTCTCTCTTCTTCGAGTTTTTTGATTTCGATGTCGAATTTTTCAATCTTCTGCTTGAGCGAGTCCTCGTTTTCGCCGCCTTTCGTCAAGTCTTCGATTCTGTCCGTGATTTCCTTTATTTTTGCAGAGTATTCCTTCGTCTTTTCTTTGAGTTTTTCGACGACTTTTTCGATGTCCTCGATTGGGAAGATTTTCTTGAGCGTGGATTCCCTGTCTTTCGAGGTTTCCGTGAGAAATTCCGCGAATTTTCCCTGTGGAAGCAGGACTATCTGGTTGAATTCGTTGAAGGGAAGCTGGATGATGTTCTCCGCGATTTCCTTTGTCCTGTCCTCGCTCGTCTTGAACTGGAGCGGAATGAATTTCCCGCTTGCCGAGTCGAATTTTTCAAGTTCCGTTTCCGATTGCTTCGTGGAAGTCTTTCCGTTTCTGTTCACATATTCGGCAGGAAGCGTCCTCGTGACCTTGTAGAGGCTTTCCGTTCCGCTTGGGTTTTTGTCGTGGACAGAGAACGTGAATTCGACAAGGGATTTTTCGCTCGCATCCGCGAAATCAGAGCGCAGGGCCTCTTTCTTGAGATTCTGCCTGTTTCCCGAATATTTTCCGTAGAGCGCGTATGTCATCGCGTCGAATATCATGGACTTTCCGCTTCCGGTTTTTCCCGTGATGAGGAACATGGGCTTTGGCTTTGTGAAGTCGACCGTCTCGTCCGTAAATGGGCCGAAATTCTTCATTCTGAGTTTGACTGGTTTCATTTTCCCTTCCTTTGATTGCTTGCTGTTTCGTTGATTCTGCTGCTTTTATTGGTTTCGTTCGCTGTCGTCGGACAGCAGTTCCTCGAAAAGCTTGATTTTCTCTTCGATTTTTGCGTTCTCGTCGATTGTCGTTTTTCCGTCGCCGCCTTTTTTCGTGTAGATTTCTTCGAGGAAACGCCTGAGAAAGTCTGAATCGGATTTGTTTTCCTGAAGCATCTTCCGTCTTTCCCTGAAATTTTCGTTCTGTTCCATGGAGAGCGTCTTTTCCATGACGAAGGAGAGCAGGTGGGGGAATCTGCCTCTCAAAAGCTGCTTGGCGTTTTGGATTGGGGCGTCGTCTGTGCTTTTTATTTCGATGTAGCAGTTTTTGTAGATGTCGTATTCGTCATTGTCCTTGAAGTCCTGGAATTTTCCAGTGAGCCGTTTGACCGGGTGCAGTGTGTCCACGGGGATTTTTTCGATTGACTCCGGTTTTTCCGTGTCGCTTCCGATTTTCACCGAGATGAAGAATTTTTCTGCGCTGTCGTCGAATGAGTAGGCGATTGGGGAGCCTGAGTAGAACATCTTCCCGAATTTTCCGAGCTTCTGGAATTTGTGGATGTGGCCGAGGGCAGTGTAGGTGAAACTGTCGAAAAGGCTCTGCTCTATGGAGGTGGCGGTTCCTATTGACAAATAGCCGTCGTCGTTTCCGTAGACCGTGGCGTGCGCGCAGACAACAAGGGGCAGGGCCGGGTGGTTCGTTTTGTGCGACTCTTCGATGATGCCGACCGCTTTTTTGTAGAGTTCGTTTTGGCTTGTAGTCTCGTCGCCGAAAGTTCCCGGCATGAGGAAGGGAATCTGGTAGACGGCGGTTCCGTTTATGAGCGTGGCTTTTCCGATTTGGCTTGGCTCCGTGCAGATGTGGATGTTCGCCCGCTCAAGAAAGCCCGACGCGAATCCGAGCCTGTCGGGTCCGTCGTGGTTGCCCGCCAGCACGAAAATGTGGATGCCGCTGAATTTCTCGCTCATCTCGTCAAGGAAATTGTCAAAGAGCTTGACGGCGGCGACAGAAGGAACCGCCCTGTCGTAGAGGTCGCCCGGAATGATGAGCGCGTCGTATGGTTCTCCGCCCTTTTCCGCCTCGCTGAATATTTTTAGAATCTGTTCCAAAAAATGCTTCTGGTCATCGATTAGCGGTGTGTTGTACAGCGTCTTTCCCAGATGCCAGTCGCCCGTGTGTAGAAATTTCATTTGTCCTTCCTTTTTTTGACTTTCACTTCTCGTTTTTCAGAAAATAGTCCGGCAAATCGATTTCGATTGTCTTCGTTTTTCCGTCCATGAGAGGAATCGTGAGCCTTCTTGAACAGAGAAGAAGCCGCTTCTGCTTTGCGAATTTGTTCTTCTTGAAGTCACCGTGCCTGTCGTCCCCGACAATCGGAGAGCCAACCGACGCGAGGTGGATTCTGATTTGGTGCATTCTGCCGGTTCCGAGCGTCAAGTTGATTTTCGACAGCTGGAAAATCTCTTTTTTCGTTTCTCCTGTCTCAGCGTTCGTCTTTTCAAAGGCCTTTTCCCACTCGTCTTCGACCAAAAAATTCGTCTCCGCCGGAAGTTCCCTCTCTCCCTTCGTCACGTTCGCTTGGATTTTCCCTGATTTCTGGAATTTTCCGTTGATTTTCGGGGAGCCGAAGCAGATGGCGGTGTATTCTTTTTTGACCAGCTTTCCCGCGATGAGTTTTATCCATTTTGAAGCCGCCTGGGGATTTTTCGCGACCACCATGAGACCGCAGGTTTCCTTGTCCAGCCTGTGCACCAGATGCACTTTGTAGCCGACCTGCTTCGGAAGCTCTTCGTCCAGCGGATGCGCGATTCCCTCTCCGCCCTGGACCGCGAGCCCTGCCGGCTTGTTTATGACGAGAATTTCATCGTCCTCGTATTCGATTGGAATTTTTTCTTTCATGCTGAAATTATACATTAAAAAAAGGTGAGTGTTTTCTTTTCACCTTATTATGCCAAGCGCGCGTTGTTTTGGGGTATAATGTTTTTCATGCGTAGATTTTTCTGTTTCACATTGATTTTCTTCCTGTCGCTTTTTTCTATTTTCGCCGAGTTGATGTCTTCCGCGAAATTCGGCTACACGATTGATTTGCCTGAGGGCTTCGTGATGGTGGACGGAACCGAGGACGAGTCGATGTTCCAGTTCGCGAGCGAAATCGTTCCAGTCCAAGTCTTGCTGAACGTCTCTTCCTCCCAGAAAAACGAGGAGTCTTTTTTGAAGGCGAATTTGAAGAAGCTCGGAGCGGTCTTGAAGGGCGAGAAAATCGATTCCGTGAGCTGGAGGCGGAGAAAAGCCTATCTGGCGTCGTTCACGATGCAGAACCAGGTTTTCACGGAGGTCCAGCAGGGAGTTTCCGCGGCCGTCCTTCTTTCTGACGGAAAATCAGTGGTCAACGCCATCGTCTTTGTTCCGAAGAAGAATTTCTACCAGTACGAGTGCTTTGTTTCTTCTATTATAGATTCGCTTTCCGTGGACTTGGGAAGCTTCAAGGAGCCTGGGATAATCACGCAGCAGAAATATTTTTCCGACCCGATGGACAAAAAGTCGAGGGTGCCTGTTGAAATTGAAATAGAGGGGCAGAAAATCAGCACTTCAATCGGAAAAAAGGACGTCCTTGCAAATAAGTCCGTGGTTGACAGGGAATTCAACGTGTTCAAGGTCTATGCGATGTCGAATGATGAATCCGTCAGCAAGTTCTCGATTCCGGCATGGCAGCGGTTCTACAGAATGATTTCGAGGGATGCCCTTTATAGAATGAAGGTCCCCGCGTTCGACATAAGCGCGGCCTTGCAGGACCTTGCGTTCGAAAAAGACCCGGAGAATCCCGACGCCGCAATCGCGCAGATGCTTTTGAACTGGGTGCAGTCGCTCGAGTACAAGCGCGAGGCAGCCGATTTTTCAAAGGCGGACTTCAACAACATTCCGAGCGTCCTGCAGAATCTTGGAAGCGACTGCGACAGCCGCTGTATGCTCGTCGCCGTCATCCTGAAAAATCTTGGCGTGGATTCGTGTTTCTTTGTCAGCCCGGAATACGGCCACGCGCTCGTGGGCGCGGTGCTGAACGGCAAACAGGGATTTTCTTTCCCCATCGACGGCAAACAGTACCTTCTCGGAGACACCACCGTGAAAGGTCTGACTTTCGGCAAAATCGCCGCCGAGCAAGCCGACATCTCAAAGTGGGTGGAGATTGAGTTTCCGTTTTAGAAGAAATTCACCACTCGTCTTTCAGAATCTTCCAAGCGTCGCTGTTCACGTCGTCGCTGTATTCGCCGGTGCAAATCAAAAGTTCCATGCTCGCCTTGTCCTGCCGAACGAATCCGCCGTGCAGATTGTGCTTTTTTAGATATTTTTGCAGAACAGCGCACTTTTTTGGTGAGAAAATGTCGATGTCTTCGCTTGCACCAGTTTTATCAAATCCGCCTTTAGTTTCGCAAATCCAAATTTCGCCTTTGACACTCAAAATATAGTCGGGATAGAAAAGTTTTTGTCGGTTTGAGTTGTCCACATATACAATCGAAAAATACTCATCGCCCTTGTCGCCGTTTTTGTACCACCAATCAACAGAAGAGCAGTTTTCGCAGAACCGCTCGAAAAGTTTTTCTGGGGCTGAGCGGGATTCTGCGCTAGACAAATAGCCAGTGTACACATTTTTCTTGCATTCGGTCTGCACTTTGCTTGAAGAGTCGAAGGTGAACAAAGCCGACTGCGGAATGAAAAACGGCTTTTCGCTCACGGTTTCAAGTTCAAGAGAAGGCTCTTGTTGTGCAGACATGGCAAAGCGGAAAGCGTGGCGGATTGCATCGAAGTTGTTGATGACGAAGGCGTACCATTCTTTTATGGAAAGTTCCAGAAGCTTTTCCTTGTACAAAAACTTGCCTTCATTTGCAAAGAGTTTTCCCAAAATCGTGACTGCGCTTGCATATTCCATGCCGATTTCAAGACCGATTCTTCCCACGCGGTTGTGGAATTCTCGGCCGTGGGTGTGGGTGTTGAGCTTTTGGCGGAATTTTACGACATTGAGATTGTCGTTTGAAATGTCCGCAATGATTCTCGCTTCGCCCGAAAAAGTTGTGCGCTCGATTTTTTCACTAAAAACGAACTTTTCCGCATTTTCCGCACCCGTTTCAAGCCTTGTTTTGTTCTGCTTGCAATCACCATCAAGATTGTATGTTGTTTTTAGATACTCCGTTATCGACTTCAAAGCCGCCGCGTCGTCTTGCGTGTCGAGTATCTGCGTGCGCTGTTCTTTTATGAGCGAAAACTTTTTGTGCTCGTTCTTCAAGAAAATCGTCTTTGCACTAAGAGCGTTCTTGCCAAGAGCCGCCTGCGCTCCTTGCGTGAATTTACTGTCGAAAGTGTAAAGATAACAGCTGTCGAGCGCGTCGTTTCCGTAGTGGTGAGCTTCCGCCATTCGTCGGATTCGCCCGATTGTCTGAATCTCAAATGTCTCATCCATTCCTTCGCGGAGTTTTACGAGAATGTGCGCGCGGGGACAATCCCAGCCTGTCGCCACCGCCTGCTTGATAATCACCGCAATCTGCTTGCCGTCGTTCTTTTCGATAGCTTCAAGATTATCGTGTCGGGCAGAAAGCCACACCGCAAGAAGTCCGTTTTCGATGGAAATATGCTGACTTTCAAACCAAGAAATCACAGAATCAAGAAGCAAATCTGAATTGTTCGGCAACTGCACAATGATAAGCGGATTCACATTCGATTCATATTTTTCAAAAGCGCAAGCAAGCTCATTCTGCTTTTTGAGAGCCTTTTCCAAAAGATATTGGGTCGGGTTTTCTTCTTCGATTTCGTTCGGAAAATCACCGTTTATCACAAGCAACTTTTTTATAAGCCCCTCGGCGATAACGTCGGCTTCGCTTATTTCAATCAACTTTGCGCTTTTGTCGATAATCGGCGTCGCAGAGCAGCGGATAATTTTGTCCGTCTTGAAAAGCTGCACGATTGCGTCGGATTTTTCCGTAAAGTTCTGATGGCTTTCGTCAATAATCACTTTGAAAGAAAGACCTGCGTTGTGCGCTTTTTCTATCCATTCAAGAAAGTTCGTGCGCTCGCTGTCTTTGAGTGCGTTGTTTCCTTTTTTGGTGAGTTTTTCCCAGTTGATAAAGCAAAAATCGTTTTCACAGAAGCCCGAAGTCATCACGTCGGAAAGCAGTTTTGTGGAAGAGTTGTGAATGTACAAATCCATTTTGCGCTTGCTCTGCTCTTCAAGATTTCCCTTGCCGGGAGTGAGCCACACAAAGACCGTGCGCGCGTGCCCCTTGGCATATTCGCTCATAAAATGCGTGAGCATAATCGTCTTTCCGCTTCCCGTCGGGCTTTTGAGGATAATGTCGCGAGTACCTTCTTCCATCGCAATCAAAAGTTCACGAATTGCGTTCAACTGAAATTTCATTAGATTCATTCTTTTTCTCCCTTTAGCCGTTCAATTCCGGATAGTAATATTGCGGAATGACTTTTACAGAAATGCCGTTTTGCTCAAAAAGAACTTTCTGCGCTTTTGAAAGCAGGACATCGTGCCCAAGATAGACAGTTCGACTGCGCTCACTGTCCTCAGTTCGGCTGCGTTCACTGACCTCAGTTTCGACTCGGTTGCTGAGCGTAGTCGAAGCAATCGGAGTCGAAGCAAGCGTTTTGCAAAACTCCTCCAGCTCTTCTTCCGTCAAGATAATCGCGACCGCCGTGTCGTGCTCAAAGTCCACGGCGTTTTCAAGTTCCACAAGCTCGCGAACGTGCAAAAGCAATTTGTCGGCGTATTCGTAGTATTCTTTTTCCGTGATTTCAACAAAATCCACTTTGAAGTATTTGAGCGAGCCAGAAAGCCCGTCAGAATATTTTGAGCCGTCTTTGCGTTCTCCTGTGATAACAGTTTTGAGCCGCTCATAAGTAATGTCGCGACAAATTGAGTTTTCGTTGTTGGTGCAAAGAATGAACTTGCGCTTTCCGCCGTCTTCTGCGTTGAGCTTGAGAACAGCGTGGCCGGTTGTGCCAGAGCCTGCGAAGAAGTCGAGAATGGTGGAAGATTTATTAAAGTGAGTAGAGATTATACTTTGTATTAAAGTATACGGTTTTGGATAATCAAATTTTGACTGTAATCCAAAAGCTAATAGTTGTTTTTTTGCTATATCATTAGAAAATTCATTTGAAATAAAATCTATAGTAGATTTTTTTCTTGTTTTCTCCTCATAAACAATCTTATATGAATTACCTGTTTTTTCGATTTTCGCGTTTAAATACCCCTTTGTATAAATACGGTCATTTTCAGAAAATACAATCCAACCATTCTTTAAGCCAAATTCAT
>CAMHLH010000072.1 GCA_946185925.1 uncultured Treponema sp. | reverse complement strand
GCATCTTTTCCAGCGTTCGCTATTGAGAATCTGCAGCTTTTTTTTATCGAGCGGAATGGTAGGCTTTTTCTTTTGCACTCCTGCTATCTGCACGAAATGGTGACGGGGGATGGAACCGTGCATTCAAGCATGGCGCATTTGTATGAGAACATCAATGTTGTAAAGAACAAAGATTCCTTTGACTTGATAGTGCACAGCACGAATGACCGCATAGATGAATACTTTGATTTTTCTGCTGGTTCAGACGAGCCTGATTATAGTATAGAATATTCTGGCGAAGGAAGTGCGACATTCTACCGTCTATCCGATGTCATTAAGGAGACGAATTCTGTCAAGGAGGAAAAAAACTCGATTGCGAAAATCAATGTAAAGCCATACCGTACGGCAGAATGTGGAAAGACGCTTATCGACAAAGACCGACCGTTCATGTACACCATTCAGAACGCATTCGACGGAGACCGCGCGACGAGCTATGTGGAGGACAGCGAGGACGACTGCATTTCCATCACGGTTACGGAAGTGAACGGAAAAATCAACAGGATCGGCATCATGAACGGCTACGCTGCGAGCGAGAGTCTGTATGCGGCGAACAACAGAATCAAGACATTCACATTGAACGATGTGGAGCACAATTTTTTCGACATCTTCCCGAACGGCTACGCCTATTTCCCCGCGGGTGGCGAAAAGTCCGTCACGCTCCGCTCCTCTTCGGTGTTCAAAGGAAGTCGCTTCTCCGATACCTGCATCGCTGACATCATCGTGGAGTAGAGGTGGAGCAAAAGAAAAATATGAAAAAACTGTTTCTGATTATGCCTGTGTTTGCGGTATAATCTGTCGGCACAGTACACAAGGAGTGAACAATGAGGAAACTTGTTTTTGTTTCAATGCTCTTTTTGAGCGCGGCACTGGCTGTTTTGTATGCCGCTGGCGGTAAATCAAAAAAATCCAATGAAAGCTCTCTGGTCAAGCAGGGCTTTTCGCTCATTTCAATCATGAACGAGAAGGCGGCCGATGAAAAATATGTCAGCCTTGTTTGCGGAAGCGAAGAAATGCTTTCGATTGTCAGAAATCTCAAAATCCCCGGCAATGTTGAGGACTGCCAAATTTTCCGTCTTGGCGGCGATTTTTCACTTTTTCTGAACGCCTTGCTGAGCGGCATGGGCGGAAGTTTTGATGCGGACGCTTTTTCCCCGCAAATAAAAAAGGACCTCGGCCAGCGCTTCTTGTCTGGCTTTGCGTCGATGTGGAACGGAAAAACAGTGGGCGCCACATGGCTTGCAATCGCTAGCGTATTGCAGAGCGAAAAAGTGTTCGTCTCGAAGGAACTGAAAGAAGACTGCGTCTACATTTTTGCCTACAAGGATTCCTATTCCGTGGCGGTCACGTTCCTGCGGGGAGAGGACAACGCCGTGAAAGCCTGCGCCTGCTACATTTTTGACGAGAATTTCGTATCGACTTTCAGCCAGTTCGTCTCGGAAATGGGCTTGGGAATCGAGCTTGAGAAAATCCTGTGAGAAGTTGAGAAAAACTCCGTGACAAAATCACATAAGTCTTTCCGTGGGTGTGCTAGAATAGAAAAAATATTGTGAATTTGAAAAAACGCTCATGTTGCGCTAATCGTTTTTTCAATTCCATCTATGAAGAATCTTTTAAGATTCTGTTGAATACAGTTTTTTTTCAAGGAGTAAAAAAATGAAGAAATTTTTCGCAATCGTCACAGTCATCGCCCTTGCGGCCGCAGCTTTCGCCCAGAAGGCAGGGGACAAGGTGTCGTTCAGTTCGGTGGACATGGCTGGAAACGCCGTCACAAGCGACATCTTCGCCAAGAACAAACTTACGATGGTGAACATCTGGGGAACGTTCTGTCCTCCGTGCATCCGGGAAATGCCAGACCTCGCGAAGCTCAACAGCGCGAACAAGTCCAAGGGCGTGGAAGTCGTCGGAATCCCAATCGACATCGTGGACGAGGAGGGCAACGTTGACTCGTACACGAAAGCCGACGGGGACGCGATAATCAAGCAGACTGGCGCCGACTACACACACGTCGTTCCGACTAAGGACATGCTGGACGGTGTTCTCAGAAACATCCAGGCTGTTCCAGCGACAATTTTCGTCGACAAGAACGGAAAAATCGTCGGACAGATGTATCTTGGAGCGAGAAGTCAGAAAGACTGGCAGAAGATAATCGACAGCCTCCTTTCAAAGCAGAAGTAGAACCATGCTCTTGAAGGAAAAGTTGAAGGATATTTTGAAAGATAATTGGAAGCCGCTCGTGTCGCTTGCCGTTGGTGCCGTCCTTGTGGTCCTCGGAATCTTCCGTGGGGAAGTCATGGTCGTGCTCGGAAAAGCCACGCGAATCTGCATGGAATGCATCGGAATCGGTTGAGGTGGGCGGCATGAGAAAAACGTTGAAGTCCCATTCAAAAGTGCGTCTCGTCGTCCAGGCGTGTTTCGCGGCCCTCTCGAACGGCTATGCCAGGGGCTTTGCGGAAGGACACATCTTCGACGGTCCGTCCAAGGCCTTCTGCGTCCCCGGCATGAACTGCTATTCTTGTCCGGGCGCGCTCGCGGCCTGTCCTATAGGCTCCCTGCAGGCGACGCTGAACGCCCGGCAGTACAATGTTTCGATGTACGTCGTCGGTCTCCTCGTCGTCTTCGGCAGTTTCCTCGGCCGCTTCGTCTGCGGCTTTTTGTGCCCATTCGGCCTCGTGCAGGATTTGCTCTTCAAAATTCCGTTCATCAAAAAAATACGGAAGCTTCCCGGAGAGAAATTCCTACGCTACTTGCGCTTCGTTTTCCTCTGCGTTTTCGTCCTGCTCCTGCCGGCTTTCGTCGCCGACTTTACAGGGCTTGGCGAGCCGTGGTTTTGCAAATTCGTCTGCCCGGTCGGGACGCTGGAAGGCGGGGTGCCTCTCGTGCTCTTGAACAGCGCGATGCGGGGGGCGGCCGGTTTTCTGTTCAGATGGAAAATCGCAATCCTTCTCGTCACGCTTTTTTCTTCTATTGTAATATATCGTCCCTTCTGCCGTTATGTGTGTCCGCTCGGAGCCGTGTACGGCATGTTCAACAAAATTTCGTTCTACCGCTTCAAAATCGACCAAAAAAAATGCACGGGATGCGGAGTCTGCCAAAAAGTCTGCAAACTCGACATCCCGGTTTTTGAAAAGCCGAACAGCGCCGACTGCATCCGCTGCGGAGACTGCAAAGCCGCCTGCCCCCACGGAGCGATATCGTGCGCTTTTTCAAAAAAGAAGTGAAGGAGGGCGTGGAACCGCTATTTTTTCAGCGTGAACCCTTCGCCCTCATAGACGCGGACGGGATTCCCACGGACGAGCCGTTTTCCGGCCATCCATGCGTCTCCCCTTTGTTCCCGCGCCCTTCGCTCGTCTTCCGCTTCGAGAATTCTCCCAAGCTTTTCGAGGGCCTTGCGCCTGTTCAAAGTCTGGCTCCGTTCCTCCGTGCAGGTCACGACGGTTCCGCTTGCTTCGTGGAAAAGGCGGACGCCCGTTTCTACTTTGTTCACGTTCTGTCCGCCGTTCCCGCCTGAGCGGAAAAATTGCCATGAGATTTTGCCGTCCTTCTGGATTTCCTCCCGTCCGTCGAGTATTGAAAAGTCCACGAACCAGTTTTTTCTCTTGTGCCCGGGTCTCAGAATGCTTTTGCACTTCCATTCGACGGTTCCCTGCAGGAACGAAAAATCAGCGTCCGTGTCGAACACGATTGAAGAGAATCCTGAACAGTGATTGCACCCGCTTTTCGAGACGATTTTGAACGAGGCTTTTGAGTTTTCCTTCTTGAGGGACTCGAACAAGAACTTCACCGCCATTTCGCATTCGCATGGGCCTTGTCCGCTGCTTATCTGGCATCTCATTCTTCGCCTCCCGCCTTGAAGTTGTAGACCGGCCTGATGATTTTTTCCACCGAGACAGTCTCCTCCACGGCCTTTCTTATGTCCTCGAGCGTCCTGTACGCGAACGGAGCTTCGTCGAGAGTCCCCTGAGAGATGCAGGAACAGTAGATTCCCTTCATCTGCGCCTTGAACGAGCTTACCGTGAAGTTCTTCTTCACATCCTCCCTTTTCATCACGCGCCCTGAACCGTGCGGAGCGGAGTAGTTCCATTCTCTGTTTCCCTTTCCGGTTCCGAGAATCACGCCGTCCCTCATGTTGATTGGAATTACGATGTTCTCTCCCTTTTTCGCGCTCGTTGCTCCCTTCCTGAGAATTGGAGCGGGCGACTCCTCGTTCGAAAAGTCGATGTAGTTGTGGACGCAGCTGTACGGCGTTTCTGTCTTCCAGCCCATGCCCTTGGCGATTTCGTCTATCATTGCGAGCCTGTTGAGTGCGGCGAACTCCTGCGCGAGCTGTATGTCGTGCAGATAGTCCTCCATGAGGGAGCCTTCGATGTACGTCAGTTCGTACGGAACTTCGATGTTCCGCTTCCTCAAATCCCTGCGCCCCATGTCCAGATAGAAGTCAGTGATTTCCTTTCCGAGCCGCCTGCTTCCCGAATGGACGACGATGTAGAATTCCTTGCCGTCGTCCTTGTCGATTTCGATGAAGTGGTTCCCGGAGCCGAGCGTTCCCAGCCCAAGTTCCACCGCGTCCTTCTGCAGGTGTCGGCGGCAGACGATGCTGTCGAAGTCGAATTGTGAACTGAATCGGTGTGGAATTTTCCTTGTCTGGAAGCCCGACGGAATGCGGTTGTTGATTACCGAGTCGAGCTGCTTGAATTCCATGCCCCTGTGTTTTTTGATTTTAGCGACTGTCATTCCGCAGCCGATGTCGATTCCGACCAAATTTGGAAGAATCCTCTTCCCGACCGTCATAGAAAGCCCTATCGGAGCGACGAAGCCCGGATGCACGTCCGGCATCACCCTGATTGTCTGTCCGATTGCGGCCTCGTTGTCGCAGATGTTCCTTATCTGTGTGTAAGCGTAGTCTTCGATTGTGTCGCTGTAGACGACAGCGGACGCATTTTTCCCATTGATGGTGATTCCCATAAAAAATCCTTTTGCTTTTTATTAAAGAGATTCAGGAATCCGTCGGCGAGAAAAAATTTGAGCTGTCCGTGAAAAAAGGCGGAGCTGCCCTAGATGCGCGCCGACAAGAATCCCTCGTTTGTGATTGTCGAAGTTGTTTTTGCGTTGTTTTTCATTGTCGGCCTCCTTGATGAATTGAATTTTGATTATAACTGAGACTATAACCGTAACGGAGGGGCGTGTAAAGTGCAGTCTCGTTTCTTCTGCCGTCCTGCCGTGCTATAATCGGAACCGGAGGCAAAAAAATGAAGACTGTGAGCGTGGTTGCGGCGGTAATCCTCCGCGAAAACCAGCAGACTGGAAAAAAGGAAATTTTCGCCACCCAGCGCGGCTACGGCGACTGGAAGGACTGGTGGGAATTTCCAGGCGGCAAAATCGAAGCGGGGGAGACTGCGGAAGAGGCGTTGGCACGCGAAATTCGGGAGGAGTTGGCTACGGAAATCCGCGTGGGTGAAAAAATCGGGACTGTGGAATACGACTATCCCGATTTCCATCTTTCAATGCAGTGCTTTTCATGCGAGATTGTGAGCGGAAAACTTGAGCTTCTGGAACACGAGAACGCGGCGTGGCTTTCGTCAGAGACTCTCCGCAGCGTGAACTGGCTTCCAGCGGACGAGGCGGTTCTTGGCAGGGTGGAAAGTGCCGTCTTGAATTTGTTTGAAACATAAATGAAAGATATGTTAAAATGCTTCTCGAAAATTTGAAAAAACTCTGGAGAATTTTATGACGAAACTTTCAAAGCGTATTTTGTTCGTTCTTTGCGCAATCTTACTGCTGGTTGCGGATTTGTTCGTGGTGAGCAAACTTGCTAGGAAAAATTTCAAGAAGGATGTGGATGAGCGCATGAATCTCCATTCGCGCCTCCGCACTCTTGAATTCGATGCGAACATGAGCGAGCAGCTGACACTTGTCCGACAGATGGTCAAATCACCTTCAATCGTGAAGTATCTGGTCAATCCAAAGGACGAGGAAGTCAAGCCTGCCGCATGGAATGATTTTTTGGCGTTCCAGGATTCGTTTTTGAGCAAGTCTCTTTACTGGACCAGCGATTCCGATTTGGAATTCTGGAGCGGCATGAAGTATTCGTACACTGTGAATCCGTCCGCTCCGTCGGACTACTGGTACAACATGACTTTGTACGATACTGAAGAGTACAACTTCAACATCAACTACAACGAAGCGCTCAAATCCACGTCGCTCTGGGTGAACGCGGTCGTGCGCTATAATGGAAAACCTGTCGGAATGGTCGGCACAGGAATCCCGCTTCAGCAGTTCATCGACTTGATGTACAAGGATTTGGACGACGGAATCGTCATGTACCTCTTCAACGACAAGGACGAGATTACAGGAGCCGCCGATTCGAGCATCCTCAAGGACAAGCTGAGCATCTACGACAAGCTTCCGTTCTTGAAGAAAATCGACAGCAAACCGAAAGCAATCGAGTTCAAAAGTTCCGTCGCTGGTGAGTATCTTCTCGCTCCACTTGAACTCGTGAGCTGGCACATGGTTCTCTACGCTCCTTTCACTACGGCGAAATTTCTCAAGTACTCGCTCGCTCCGTTCGCTTCCATAACAGGATTCATTGTCCTCATCTATTTCCTTTTCATCACGATACTCCGCATCGTCTCAAGGCTCCGTGTCTTGAAGAATGCTGTCTCGGAGCTGTCTTCCGGAAACGCGGACCTGACGAAGAGGGTCGACGTGAAGGGCAGCAGCTCGGCTTTCAAGGTCTTCGACGAACTTGTTGACGAGGAGAACAAGTTCCTCCAGAAATTCCAGGACATAATCGGAACCGTGAAGAAGTCCGAGAAGAGGCTTTCCACTGTCGGTGAGGCGATGACTGCTTCTATCGACAACACGGATAACATCGAACATCGACTCTCTTGAGCGCATGATAAGCGAGCAGTCCGAGGGGGTCGCCTCCGCTTCTAGCGCGGTCGAGGAGATGGTCGCCAACATCAGGAGCGTCAACACGTCTGTGGACAGCATGGCGTCGTCTTTCACGTCGCTTGAGTCGGAGGCCCAGACCGGGCAGACCAAGCAGAAGGCGGTGAACGAGAAAATCGAGCAAATCGAAGCGATGTCGAAGATGCTGCAGGAGGCGAACACCGCCATCGCCAGCATCGCGAGCCAGACGAACCTCCTTGCCATGAACGCCGCGATTGAGGCCGCCCATGCGGGCGACGCGGGAAAAGGTTTCGCGGTCGTCGCGGATGAAATCAGGAAGCTTTCGGAGACTTCTTCCGCGCAGTCCAAGACAATCGGCGAGCAGCTGAAGAGCATCCAGCACTCAATCGTCGAGGTCGTGAACGCTTCGCAGGAGTCGAGCAAGTCATTCAACGCCGTGTCGAGCGAAATCATGAGGACGAACCAGATTGTGAAGCAGATAAAGCTCGCCATGGAGGAGCAGAACGAAGGCTCAAAGCAAGTGATGGAGACCCTCCACTCGATGAACGCGAGTACGCTCGAAGTCACCGAGGCCGCGAAGAAGATGACAGAGGGGAACAAGCTCATATTGCAGAACATGGATGGGCTTCAGGATTCAACAAGGTCGATGAAGGAGCGCATGGACGAGATGTCTTCGGGCGCGAGGAGAATCGACTCGTCAGGCTCGGAGCTTTCGGAGATATCGGTGAAGATGAAGGATTCGATTTCGGAGATTGCAGAGCAGATGTCGCAGTTCACCGTGTGATTTTGGAGCTTTTTGCTTAAAAAAACGAGAACCCGCTTGATAGGCCGTTCGTTCCTGCCAAGCGGGTTCTCTTTTTTTAGTATTCCGATTCGATTTTCTGGATTCTGTCGTAGAGCATCTGGTTCGTTGGAACTGGGGTTCCCGTTTCCTTTCCGAGCTTGATGACGGTGCCAGAGAACAGCTCCACTTCGCTTTTCCTTTTCGCGAGCCTGTCCTGTCCCATCGACGGAGTGCCGTCCGGGTCGAAAGTCTTTATGATTGAAATCCAGTCTTCCATGTCCTTTTCGGAAAGTGAGATTCCCTTCTTTTTCGCAATTTTCATCACTTCCCCCATCGCGTCCATGAAGACGCCCGTGAGTTCCTTTGAGCCGAGCACTTCCGAGTAGGACGCGCCGAACGCCATGCAGGTCTGGTTGATTCCAACGTTGAGCATGAATTTGTTCCACATCCGCTTGAGGATGTCCGCTTCTTCCGTGTAGTGGATTTTCGCATTGTCGAAGAAGTTTTCGAGGGCTTTCAGGTTCTCCTCGCTTCCGCCGTTCGCGACACCGATTCTGAGCTCTCCCTCCTTCGTGTACTTCACGCTCTGTCCGCTCCTCATCGCGTCCATTCCCTGGGCGACCGAATAGACGATTTTCTCTTTTCCGAACCGCTCCGAAAGAATTTCCTCGCTCGATATTCCGTTCAGGACGGAGATTATCACAGTGTCCTTTCCGACGCATTTCTTGATTGACTCCATCGCGCTTTCAAGCCCGGTCGACTTCACCGCCACAATCACCAAGTCCCTTTCCTTCGCGTCCTCTGTCCTCGTTAGGCGGAAGTCCTTTTTCTCTCCGTTTATGCTGAATTCCGCTTTTTTGTACTTTTCGACACGTTCTTTGTCCATCACGAAGTCCACAGCATTCCTTCCGAGGTTCTCCTGAATCAAGTTTCCGTACAGAAGCCCCAACGCGCCCATTCCGACCACGCTGGCGTTTTTTATCTCTTTCATTTTTTTCTCCGTTTGTGCGTTTTTCGATTTTTCGTTCATTGTAACCGTTTTTTTTTGAACTTTCTCTTTTTTCCGCTTGACAAGAAAAACAACTTGTATAATATTATATTGTATAAAATGTAATTGCGTAAAACTTAATACAGAAAGTTTTCAAACCATAGGAGGCAAAAATATGATTTACGATTTCGAACTTGCGACAGGAACTGGCGGAACTCTCAAACTTTCCGACTACAAGGGAAAGGTAATCCTCATCGTGAACACGGCGACAGGATGCGGTTTCACGCCGCAGTACGAGCCGATTGAGAAGCTCTACAAGGACTACCACGAGAAGGGACTTGAGGTTCTGGACATTCCGTGCAACCAGTTCGGCGCGCAGGCTCCGGGAACTGACGCGGAAATCCACGAGTTCTGCTCGGTTCACTACAACACGACGTTTCCGCAGATGAAGAAGTCGGACGTGAACGGCGAGAACGAGCTTCCGCTTTACACATACCTCAAGTCGCAGAAGGGCTTCGAGGGCTTTGAGGAGCACGAGTACAAGGCTCTCCTTGAGAAGATGTTCAGCGAGGCTGACCCTGACTGGGCGAAGAAGAGCGACATCAAGTGGAATTTCACGAAATTCGTCGTGGACAGAAGCGGAAACGTCGTCGCAAGATTCGAGCCGACCGCCGACATGAAGAAAGTCGAGGACTGCATAAAGTCCCTTCTGTAGGATTCATCAATTCTTGATTTGATGATTTCTGATTGAATGAAAATTCATTGGACCTGTTCGGATTTTCTCCCTGTCCGGACAGGTCCATTTTTTTTCGGCTAAAAATCCCGCGTGATGTTCTTGAGCCATTTGCCGCTTCTGTAGTGGTGGACGATGAATGGCATCTTCTCGAATTCGTCCAGGAACATGATGGCGTAGACGATAACGGGCGGCAGGTGCAGGACGAACGCGCATACGAGCCCCAGCGGCACGGAGATTCCCCACATGCACGCACTGTCCACGATGAGCCCGAACTTTGAGTCCCCTCCGGCTCGGAAAATTCCACAGATGAGGACCGTGTTCACCGTCGCGCCGAAAATGCTCGCTCCGTTCGAGAGGAGGAGCCACCTGAGCATGGAAA
>CAMHLH010000071.1 GCA_946185925.1 uncultured Treponema sp. | reverse complement strand
CTAAAGGCGCACATGACAAAGCCATCGAAGCCGCGCGGAATCTTTTGGCGATGCAGCTCGGAACAATAGAGCAAATCGCTCAGGCAAGCGGGCTCTCTGTCGAAGAAGTCCAGAGTCTTGCAAGCGAAATGGGAAACTGACAATAGAGATTGAGCGGCGTTAGCCACGCACAAAAAAACGCCCGCGCCACCACAAAATGCGGCGCGCGGGTGAATCCTTGTATTTTTTATTCGACAGTTGAAGCCCCCAAAAAACGGTTCCCCCAATGGCAAATTGCCGATTCGCGAAAAAGCAGATATTCTTGAAAAACCATGTCAGAATCAGAAAAAACAAAAACAAAGCAAAAATCACTTTTGGCGGCGGCTTTCTCGCTGTCGTTCTTCACGCTGCTTTCAAGGATTCTGGGGCTGGTAAGGGAAATGACAAAGTCAAAATTCCTCGGCACCTCAATCTATGCGGACGCGTTCGTCATAGCCTTCATGATACCGAACCTTTTCAGGCGGCTTTTCGCGGAGAATTCCATATCCGTGGCCTTCATCCCGACCTTCAAGGGCTATCTTGAGGACAAGAGCGACGAAGCCGTGAAAAGCACCCGCGAATTCGTGGCGGCCACGCTGACGCTCGTGACATTCATGACGGCAATCGTCGTCACAATCGGAATAATCTGCACTCCGCTTCTCATTCCAATCTTCTACGACGGCAACAATCCAGAGACAATCTCGGAAACGACAATCCTCACGAGGATGATGTTCCCCTACCTCTTCGTCATCTCCGTCGCGGCTTTCTTCCAGGGCATATTGAACGGAGTCAAGGTTTTCTCGCCGTCGGGGTTCACGCCCGTGCTCTTCAACGCAATCGTCATCACGGCGACATACGTCCTCTCGCCATACACGGAAAATCCGGCGCGGGCGATGGCGGTGGGCGTGATGGTCGGAGGCTGCGTCCAGGCGCTTTTCCAGCTGCCGTTCGTTATAAAAGTCAAATGGTGGTGCGGTTTCGCTTCAATAAAAAAAGCCTTCACGAATCCCGGAACAAGGAAGGTCATCACCCTCATCGGCCCCACGATTCTGGGAATGGCCTGCTACCAGCTGAACGACGTTGTTTCCACGGCGCTCGCGGGCAACGCGGGAGAAGGCATCGTCTCCTCGCTCCAGTATTCGCTCAGGCTGCAGGAGTTGATTCTGGGGGTTTTCGCGGTCTCAATCGGCTCCGTGACGCTTCCAGACCTGAGCGCGCTTGCGAAACGCAAGGAATGGGGCGACTTCGGCATCATGCTGACGCAGGCAATCAAAATCATAGCCCTCATATCGATTCCCACGACGTTCTTCTCGCTGATTACGGGCAAGGAAATCATCTCCCTGGTCTACAAGTCAAATAATTTCGACGACACATCGGTGGCGTTGACCTTGGCGGCATTCCAGTTCCACATCGCGGGCCTGTTCTTCATCGCGATGAACAGAATCCTGGCTCCCGCCTTCTACGCCCAGGGCGACACGAAATCCCCAACAGCGGCCGGAATCATCGGCTTCGCGGTGAACATCGCGCTCGCCTTCGTCATGGTCAGCACCCTGTCTGGAAAGGAGGCCGGAGGCGGAATCGCGCTCGCACTCTCGGTCGCGAGCCTTGCAAATTCCGTCATGCTCTTCGTTTTCCTCAAGAGAAAGGGAAATCTGGACTTCAAGTCGATAACGCTCGGAACAATCGCGTATTCGGCAAAGCTCATCGTCCTGTCGGCGGCGGCTTCGGTTCCAACATATTTACTGCACTCTCTCGCAGTTGAAAAATTCAGCGGAAATTCCAGGATAATCTCGTTCGGCATTCCACTCGCGCTTTCGGCAGTCTGCTACGGAGCAATCGGGGTCGCCCTGCTTTTCGCCACGAAAGACGAAATCCTCAAGATACTGCTCGGGAAAATCAGAAGGCGGTAGAAACATTCCACCACCAAATTTCATATAATTGAACAAAAACGAAACAGCCAAAATGGAGAAAAAAAAATGAAGCAATATTCAAAAGAAGAGCTTGAGAACATCTATCTCGACAGAAAAATGAAACTCGTCGACTACATGACCAACAACAAAATCGTCGCGGCCGTCTTCGAGGACACCGAAGGCAGAAGGAATCCCGCCGTCAGGTACTTCACCGGGCATCCGAGCGACGCGCTCTACATAATCGCGGTGGTCGACGGAAAGGCGACGGACTTTCTGGTTCCGTGGGACGAGAATCTGGCGAATGAAAAATCCGCGGGTGTCCAGATTCTTCCATACAACAAGTACGAAAGGAAGAACACCACGGCAGTCTCGAAAATCCTCAAGTCGCTCAAAATCAAGGGAAGCAAGAAGGTGGAGCTTCCGCCGGAGACGCCCTACCCTCTTTTCCTCAAGTATGTGGACTCGCTTTCGGAGATTGGCTGGGACGTCCTCTGCCGCGAGAAGTCAGTCCACGATTTTGTGGTGGAGATGAGGGCAACGAAGGATGAATATGAAATCGAATGCACGAAGGAGGCGGCGAGGGTCGGAGACCACATCATAAGCGAAATAGAACGCGGAATAAGGGAGAACTGGCTCCACAAGGAAATGGACGTGGCCCTTCTCATCGAAAGCGAGCTAAGGAAGTGCGGCTGCGAGAGGACGGGGTTCGACACTCTGGCGGCAGGGCCTGCGCGCTCGTGGGCGATACACGCGTTCCCTGGCTACACCGACGCTCCGTGGCCGGCCGACGGTCTTTCGATACTTGATTTCGGTGTTGTCTACGAGGGATACACAAGCGACACGACGCTCACAATCGCCAAGAACCTGAACGCAAAGCAGAACGAACTCGTAGAGCTTGTGGAACGGGCGGCTAGAGAAGCTCTTCCGCTGTACAAGCCCGGCTCAAAGATAAAACTTGCCGGTGAAAAAGCCGATGAAGTCTTCGCGAAGGCGAAGCGCGTCATGCCGCACACTCTCGGACACGGAATCGGGCTTGAAATCCACGAATTCCCCCGCGTCAGCTCGAAGCAGGACGAAAAAGCGGTCTTCAAGCCGGGCATGATTGTCACGCTGGAACCGGGACTTTACGACCCAAAACTCGGAGGCGTGAGGCTTGAGAACGACGTCCTCATCACAAAGGACGGCAACGAAGTCATCACGCATTCCAAGATAATCAGGATTTGATTTTTTCGAGAAGCCCAAGAATCTCCGAGTCCAACGCGTCCCGGAGATAGTCGTCCTCAAGGTTCTCGCAGAGCTGCCTGAGGGTCTGCATCACGGAACTCACGAGGGCGATTATGTTCTCGTCGTCAGCCATGCTCAAGTCGATGTCGGACGTGATTTCGTCGGTGGCGTTCGGCCGGGTGACGACACCGGAAGCCAAAAGCGCGGACACAGTGGCGAAAAGTCCCGGCTTTCCAGAAAGTTTCGCGATTATGTAGTCGAGCATGAGCCTGTTGCGGCTCGTCATGAACTGCTTTTTCTTGGCCGGCGGCAGATATTCGAGCATCTCCCGGAGTTTGTGGAACATATCGAGGGACGTGCTGAATTCCTCGGCGACATCCTTGTTCGCGATGGCCGCCACAATCGAAGGCAGCGTCTCCACAGCCTTGCTGAGCATCAAATCGGCCTCGCTCGGCTTCTCTTCGACAAACTCGGCCTTGTTTTCAGTCTCGGCAGGCTCTTTTTCATCCGGCTCTTCAGCGGCTTTCTTTTCCTCTGCGGCCGGCTCCTCGGCCTGCGGTTCATCGGAAGAGTTTTTCATCTGCTCCTCGGCGTAAAGTTCTGGATCCGGAGCCACAAGGAAGTTGTCGATTGTCTCGGAAACCTTTGAGTTCAAGTCGTCTCCGATTTTCTCTTTTATCTTGTCCTCGATTCTCGAATCAAGCCGCTCGGCGAATTTCTTCTCAAGCATATCCTCGATTCTGTCGTCGATTTTTGAGAGCTTGTCCTTGATTTTTCCCTCGACCCCGTCAAGCTTGTCCTCGATTTTGTCGTCTATCTTGTCGTCGATTTTCCGCTCGGCGTTCTTCATCTTGTACTCGGCGTTCTGGGCGTAGTCGTTCGCGAACTGGGCGGCCTTCCATGCCTGGTTGGCCGTGTATGCCGCGTTGTCGGCGGAATTTGCGACCCGCTGAATCTGCCTCTCAAGTGAAAGGTACTCGTTGTCGGAAAGCTGGCGCGGCTGGTGGCGGGAGTCGTACTGGCGCTGAGGAGCCGGAGAGGGAGACTCTTCACTGGCAAAGTCCGAGTTCGAGCCGGAAATGTAGACAGGCTCGTCGTCGACGCGAGAATTTCCCAAGTCCTCGGTCTTGAACAAGTCGGGATTCCGCTCGCCCCTGAATTCGTTGTGGGCGTTTCTCGGAGCGGAGACAGGCTTCTCTTCCTCAAAGCCGTAGTCGTCAGGCTCGGAAGCCTCGGCAATCTCCGCCATGTTCATCTTGCGCTCGTCGGAACTGAAGGAACTGTCGTCGTCCTCGTCAACAGGCATGTCTATGTTCACCAAGTCCTCGTCCGGATTCTTGGAGTCGATTTCCGGGTCGCCGGACATTATCTCGTCGATTGAAACAAGGTCGTCGGTGTCCCCGCTCAAGTCCTCGGAACCGAACTGGTTGAAATCGAACGTCTCAGGCTCGCTCTCAACGACAGGGACATCGGCATCGGCAGGAGAAGAAACGCCATCCGCAGGAACAGCCCTCGCCTCGGTCGGCTGTGCAGGGGAAGCGTAAGGAAGCACGCCGCCCGGCTGACCTCTGCTTTCAGGAACAGAATCCGCTTCGTCCGAAGGCTCCCTCGGAATCACCTTGTCAACAGAGTCGTTCTCGGTGTCTATCAAGTTCTCCAAGGCCCTGTTCGGGTCGTATTCTATCGAATCGTCGTCCTCCGCGTCCGCATCGAAATCTATCGGAGTTTCAGCGTCGGCATTTGCGTTCTGTCCAGAATTTCCATCTCCCATTGCGGAATCGAACGGAGAGACTTCCTCGCTCTCGTCCGCAAGCGATATTTCGGTATTGAAACCGCTCTCGTCGGCAAAATCTGAATTCAAGTCCATGCTCATGTCGATGTCGGCATCGGCCATCTCCTCTTCAGAGCCGTGATTGTTCTTGGCCTCAAGCCTTTCCGCGGCCTTTTTTATTGCGGAATTGAAGCTGTCGATTTTTCCGGCCTTTCCGAGCATGTTCAAAGCCTCGACGGTCTTGCCCTGCAAGTCGTAGAGTTTCGCCAGTTGGAGAAGGGCCTCTGTGTCCTTCGCGTTCTCGTGGACGGCGACATTCAAATAATCCTCCGCGTCCTTCAATTCACCGGCTTGAAAATACCTTTTTCCCCAATTCCTGTAGACATCGGTGTAGTCGGGTTTTATGCGCTCTATTTCGTCGAAGCATTTTTCGATTTTGTCTTCGTCCTTGTGGAGGATGTAGTACTGGCCGAGGAGGTTCACAGTCTCCACGTCGTTTTTGTCGAGTTTCCAAAGGTGCGAGATTTTCTCATAAGCCGCAGGAAGATAATTGGCGGAAAGAAGAATGTTGGCTGACTGTTTGAGGATTGAAACATCGTTCGGGCTGAGCTTCATCGCCTTCTGGATTGTCTCGGCGGCCTCGGAATGCTTGCCCTGCGCGTCCTGGGAATAAGCCAAGCCAGAAAGGGCCGGCGAATACGACTCGTTCTTGGAAAGAGCCTTCTTGAATTCTGCCTCAGCGTGTTCGAATACGCTTTTTCTGTTGTAGACCTTTCCCATGGCGGTGTGCATCTTCACGTCGTCCGGGTTGATTTTGAGTGCGCGGGAAACAACATCGTCGGCCTCCTGCACCATGTTGTCCTTCAAAAGCAGGTTGGCGTATGCGTCTATCGCCTCTGTCCAGCCCGGCTTGGAACGGAGCGCGCCCTCGTAGTAGGAGAGCGCCTTCTTGGTCTCGCCCACGGCCTCCATGCTTTTCGCTATGTTCAACTGTAGAACAGGATGGTTCGGGTCGAGTTTGAGCCCGTGCAGATAAGTCGCAATCGCCTTTTCGTGGTCGTTCTGCAAGGCGTATATCGCTCCGAGGTGATTGAACGCGAGAACGTCCCTCGGATTCTGGTCCACAACGCTCTGGAAGCACTCGATTGCGGATGAGTATTTTCCCATCTGCCGATATGTGAAGCCGAGACTGTAGGAAATCTGGATTCCCTTCTCGCCAGTGTCGATTGCCTCCTCCAAAGCGAAAATCGAGTCGTCGTAACGCTCAAGCCTCCGGTAGATGCCACCCAAGGCCAAAAGCACATCGACATTTCCCGGCTGCTCCTTGTCTATCTCTTCAAAACAGGAAAGCGCAAGCTCATCCTCTCCGCTTTTCACATAGAGGTTTCCAAGTTGGATTTTCAAGTCCAAATCCTTCGGATCATCGCGAATCAAACTCTTGTAGATTCGTGTCGCAGTCTCGTAATCATGCGCGATGAGGGCTGTCTTGGCTCGCTTTAGTTGCATTTCCTTGTCTGACATAGCTTGCTTCCTGATTGTAAATTCTCTGTAGGGAACCTCAGTTCCCCTCTGTTTCTAGTTTGTTGATAATCTAGCAGACGGACGCGCGTACACTTCTTTTGAAAGTTCCCCGCAAATTCTCTCGTCCACTTTTGAATAGGCGGAAACGGCGAAGTAGTATATCGTTCCGTTCTTCAGGCCGTTTAGCGTCACGGAAGTTCTGTTTCCCACCTTCACAGGTGAAGGCCCCTCGACAGCCACCATGCCGAGGTATTCGCCCGGCCGGTTTCCGTAATAGACGTTGTAGCCGCCCGCAGAATCGTCAACTGAGTTGCTCCAGGAAAGAGTCACGCTTCCGTTACCGGGTTCCGCATGAATCATGAACGGAGGAAGAGGGTCGTCCTGTTCCGTGTAGCTTAAGACAAGTTCCGAAAGCTTAGGCGAATTTGCTCCGCCGCCGTCAGGGAGAAGCTGTCCCATTATCTGGAAGTAAAGCCCCTGCACGCCCTCGATTTTCTCACCGGGAACGACCTCCTTCCATTCGGGGAAGTTGTCGTCCCACGCATAGCAGTCGTCGCCGGCGCGCACATAGAATTTCACGTCGGTCTGCGACGGCACCTTCATCTCCGCCTTTATGCTGTCCAAAACGGCAGAGTGTGAGACAGGAATGAACTTTGAGACGAAATAGCCGCCGTCCACCTTGAAACGCTCGTTGCCGGTCTGGCCGGGAACGCAGGCGTAGCAATCGGAAGACTTGGCAGCAGCCCCCCTGTCGATTCTGAAATTGTCGATTTTTCCCGAATACTGCGAGCAAATCTCTATCTTGGCGGCCACACCGAGCGACGGCTCGCAGACGGTGCCGTTCTCGTGTCCGGTCTCGGTCATGAACTTTATGCACTCCGTCCTGCCGTCCACGGAATATTCAAGCGCGCCCGTATCCTGGTCGAACGAGACCGTGTGGCGGCTCCACTTCTTCGGCACGGTCGTGGAAGTTCCGGCAAGAATGACCTCATCGTCTGAATAGCCCGTGAAGATGTTGTTGAATTTCCACTCCAGATGGTTCGAGGAGAACGAAGCCGTTATCATCTGGTATTTAGAATAGACCGAGGAATTGAGGGAAGAACGCCATGAAAAGACGGTCTCTCC
This sequence comes from uncultured Treponema sp., assembly GCA_946185925.1. Classification (GTDB taxonomy): domain Bacteria; phylum Spirochaetota; class Spirochaetia; order Treponematales; family Treponemataceae; genus Treponema_D. The sequence continues at coordinate 2,268 of CAMHLH010000071.1, read as the reverse complement.
GTTCTCGGCAAGAGAAGGACACAGCCAGAACTCAATCTTGAACGAACCGACAAGGCCCGTCGAACCGAAAATCGAATTCTTGTCGCCCTTGAGCGTTATGCCCTTCTCCACGCCGCGGCTCAAGGCCGCTCCACGACCGCGGACAGCATCGTTCGACCGCGAAAGATTGCACGAGATGACCTCGTAGTGCCCGATGGAGTCGCGCACGGACGCATCGTCGAACGTCAGGAGCAAATCGGTGTCGTCGTTTATCTCCTGCGTGGAAGTGACGAGCTGCAGCGACTCGTAGCCGAAGCGGCCGACACCCTTCACGCGCGCAAGCCCCTCCATAGATTTCACATCGCCCCAGCCTTTTTCGCCGCCGAGGACGAGTTTCTTCGGAACAGCGCAGACAAGCGAAGAAACCGAAGCCAAAACGAACATCATAGAAAAAATTCTTTTCTCAATTTTTGTTGAAAGAATTTTATGAATAGGTAGAATCTTTTTTAACATTATGAACCAAACAGACAACCCATTTTATGAATCACTTCACGAAACAGCGTTGAAAGCTCCTTGCTCAAGCGGCGTTTATTTGTGGCGGAATAATCAAAAAACCGTCATCTATGTGGGAAAAGCCAAAAATCTGAAAAACAGACTCAGCTCCTATTTCTCTGGGGAAAAAGCGTTGAAAACCCAATTGCTGATTTCAAACGCAGTCTCCATCGAATATATCACAACGGCGAACGAATACGAAGCGTTCATTCTGGAGAACAACCTCATAAAAAAGCATTCGCCGAAGTACAACATCCAGCTCAAGGACGGAAAATCCTATCCCGTGCTGAAGATTACGAACGAGGAATTTCCCCGCGTGCTGAAAATCCGCCAAGTGAAAAAAGACGGCTCCCAGTTTTTCGGTCCATATCCTGACGCGACGGCTCTCGAATCATTCATCGAAGCCATCTACAAGATTTATCCGCTCAGGCATTGCAGGACATTCAAGAAGAAGAATTCGCCGTGCATGTACTACCACATCGGCCGTTGCAAAGCCCCCTGCTGCGGAAAAATCGACAAGCGGACCTATAGTGAATTTATCGAAGAAATCAAAAGTCTTCTTGAGGGAAAAGGCGACGAATCGATTTCAAAATTGACACAGATGATGAAGGCCGCCGCTTCCGAGCTGAACTTCGAGAAGGCCGCCAGAATCCGCGACGGCATCAAGGCCCTCACCGTCATGCAGAACCAGAACATCGTGGAGGACTTCAACTCTGGAGACGACAGCGACTACATCGGATTCTACAGGGAAGGAGAGCTTGTGAGCTTCACTGTGCTCAAAATCCGGGACGGAAAACTGCTCGGGCGCGACAACTTCCAGACGGTCTCATTGAGCGAGGACGATGAGCTTTTTGAAGAATTCGCGATGAATTTCTACACGAAGAAACAGGAGATTCCACCGAGGATTTTCCTTTTGGAAGAGGGAGCGGAAGCAGGAAGCCACTCGTTCCTTGAAAAATACCTCCAAGAAAGCGTCGACGCGGACGTGGCAGTAATATCGGTGCAAGAAGGCGGCATTCCAGACAATTCGATAGAAAAAAAGCACAAGGCCCTTTTGGGAATGGCGAAGCACAACGCCCACGAGGACATCATCAGGCGAATGAGGGAGCGCGGCGACTTCCCGGCGATGGAGGAACTGAAAAAGATGCTTGCCCTCCCCCGACTCCCCCAGAGAATCGAAGGCTTCGACATCGCGCACATCGGGGGGAAATTCCCTGTCGCGTCCCTCATCTCCTTCTGGAACGGCAACCCCGACAAAAAGAACTACCGAGAATACAGGCTCAAGACGACCGACGGCATAATCGACGACTTCGCCTCGATGAAGGAAGCCACCGCCAGAAGGTACTCAAGGCTCTTGAACGACAAGAAGGAACTGCCCGATTTGATTCTGATAGACGGAGGAATCGGACAGGTGAACGCCGTTGACGACATCATAAAGTCGCTCGACCTGGACATCCCGATTGCGGGACTCGCAAAGCGCGACGAGGAAATCTGGAGGCCGCACGCGTCAAAGCCGATTTGCCTGCCGAAAAGGAGCGACGCCCTCAGGCTTCTGCAGCGGGTGCGCGACGAGACGCACAGGTTCGCGACAAGCCGCAACCAGAAACTGCGCACGAAGGAGAACACGGAAAGCGCCTTCAAGGAACTTCCGCACGTCGGAGAAAAGCGCGAGAAGATTCTCCTGCAGACCTTCACCACGCTTGAGAACCTCGCGAACGCGGAAGAGTCGCAGATAGC
>CAMHLH010000070.1 GCA_946185925.1 uncultured Treponema sp. | reverse complement strand
TGATGTATGACTGGTTGTGGCAGGCAACGAGGTCAGCCTGGTTGATGTAGTATGGCGATTTGATTGGCTTGTCGCCGAAGCGCAAGTGGCTGATTGTGATACCGCCGGTCTTCTTCGAGTCGTACTGGAAGTAGGCCTGGATGTATTTGTCAGTGTGGTCACCGATGATTTTTGTAGAGTCCTTGTTGGCTCCGACAGTTCCGTCACCACCGATACCCCAGAATTTACACTCGACAGTTCCCTCGGCGGCCGTGATTGGAGCCGGTTTGACCTCTGGCAATGAGAGGTTCGTAACGTCGTCGTTGATTCCGAGAGTGAAGCGTGATTTTGGAGAATCCTTGGCGAGCTCTGTGTAGACAGCGAATACTGAGCTTGGAGGAGTGTCCTTTGAACCCAAACCGTAGCGTCCGCCTGAGAGTTTCACGTCGTTCAAGCCGGCTTCGCGCAATGTCGTGGCGACATCGAGGAAGAGAGGTTCTCCGAGAGAGCCTGGCTCCTTTGTGCGGTCGAGGACAGCGACTTTCTTGGCAGTCTTCGGCAATTTCTCCAAGAATTTGGCGGAAACCCACGGTCTGTAAAGGTGAACTTTAATCAAACCGACTTTCTCGCCCTTCTTTGAAAGGTAGTCGATGACTTCCTCCGCGACATCGCAGATTGAGCCCATGGCCACGATTACGCGGTCAGCATCGGCGGCTCCGTAGTAGTCGAAGAGGCCGTAGTTCGTGCCGAGTTTGGCGTTGATTTTGTTGATGTACTTCTCGACGATGGCAGGAAGAGCGTCGTAAGTCGAGTTGCAAGCCTCGCGGTGCTGGAAGAAGACGTCTCCGTTCTCGTGAGAACCGCGCATTGCTGGATGCTCAGGGTTCAAAGCGTGAGCGCGGAATGCCTTGAGGGCATCCATCGGCATCATCTCTTTGAGGTCTTCATAGTCCCAAAGCTCGATTTTCTGGATTTCGTGTGAAGTGCGGAAACCGTCGAAGAAGTTGATGAAAGCGACTTTTCCTTCGAGGGCGGCAAGGTGGGCGACAGGAGCCAAATCCATGATTTCCTGTGGGTTTGACTCTGCGAGCATCGCGACACCAGTCTGGCGGCACGCGTAAACGTCCGAGTGGTCGCCGAAGATGTTGAGCGACTGTGTCGCCACACAGCGGGCTGCGACGTGGAACACACAAGGAAGCTGCTCGGCGGCAATCTTGTACATGTTCGGAATCATCAAGAGCAAGCCCTGAGAAGCCGTGAACGTCGTAGTGAGCGCACCAGAAGCCAAAGAACCGTGCACTGTACCGGCGGCACCCGCCTCAGATTCCATCTCGATAACCTTTACTTTGTTACCGAAGATGTTCTTGCGGCCATCGGCAGACCAGTTGTCTACGTTGTCGGCCATTGGGGATGAAGGCGTGATTGGATAGATACCAGCGACTTCCGTGAACGCGTATGCTACGTGTGCGGCGGCTGTGTTTCCGTCCATTGACTGTTTCTTTCTGGACATTTTGTCCTCCTAAAAATATATAAAGTTTATTGCGAACGACTTTTAATCGAGCTGAGAAAGACCTAAAAAATTTGGCGGGCAGAAAAGTTATTTCTGAAAAAAAGGAAACCGCCGATTTTAAAGGCAATTTCCAAATTCATTGTAGCTAGGGAAATCTGAATTTTCAATAAAATTTCTCGCTAATGAAATTTTGTTAGACCGAGCTAACAAAACTCATTTCGTTTGATTTTCATTTTTCTGAAACTGAGACTCCATCCTCGAAGGCTTCCTCATAATCGGAACCTTTTGGAAGTGCGACAGATTTCAGATTCGGGCATCCGAAGAACGCCATCGAACCGAACGTGACAGGCCCGCCCCCTTCAAAAACGACCTCCTCAAGGCTCTGGCAGTTGATGAACGCACCCGAGTCTATCGTGTGCACGTTTTTCGGAATCACCACTTTCTTGAGGTTCTGGCAGAACATGAAGGCTCCCGTTCCGATGTACTCCACGCTGTTGGGGATTTTCACCTCGTCGAACTGGCCGAACGAAAGCGCGTTCGCTCCGATTATCTTCGTGTCGAGGGGAAGAACCGTGCCCTTCAGGAAATCGTCGTCGATAGATTCGTCGTCCGAGTCGGAATCAGGAGCGTACAACACGGCTTTCGTCTCCGAGTTGTACACGAAATCTCCAAGAAGAACATACGCCTTGTTTCTCATCAAGATTTCTGTGGTGTTCTCGAATGCGTTCACGGAGACTTCAACGAGAGAAGACGGAACGTTGCCAACTTTGAGTTTTCCGCAACCTTCGAACGCGGATATTCCGATGATTTCTAGCGAATCCGGCAAGTCAATCTCTCCAAGGCTCTCGCAGCCCTTGAAAGCGAGTTCTCCAATCATGGACAGCCCGCTCGGGAAGTTTATCTTCTTCAATCCCTTGCAGTCCCAGAACGCCGCCCGTCCTATGTATTCAAGGCTTTCGGGAAGGACGACCTCTTCGATTTCTCCGTTCTGGTGGAAGACAAAATCATCGTCGAAATTGTCTATCGCGACGATGCCCTCCGGAATCACGACTTTTTTGTCGTGCCCAGTGTAGGATGTGAGAATCTTGTCTCCGTCTTCTTCGTAAATCTCGAAATCGTCCATTCAAATCTCCTTTTTAAGCCCTGTGCTCTTTTGTGCTTTTTATGGTAGAAGCGAAATACTCTATCGCGTCGACGCGCTCCGTGGTCGCTTCGAAGTTCCTCAAGTAAGAGTGGTCGTTTATGAGCTTGACGAATTCATCGAAGAGGAAACTTGTGTCGAGAGGTCCCGAAGAGGCTTCCGGGTGGAACTGAACGCTGAAGCTTGGGGTGTCCGTGTACGTCACGCCCTCGCAGGTTCCGTCGTTCGTGTTCACGAAGCTCAGGACAGCGCCTTTTGGAAGAGTGTCGTTCTCCACAGCGTATCCGTGGTTCTGGGAAGAGATGTAGACGCGGCCCGTCTTGAGGTATTTGACCGGCTGGTTCGCGCCCCTGTGTCCGTACTTGAGCTTTGAAGTCTTCGCGCCCTTCGCCAATGCCAAAAGCTGGTGGCCAAGGCAGATTCCGAAAATCGGCAAATCCTTATCAAGAAGCTTCTTTATTTCCGCGATTATCGTCACGTTGTCGCTCGGGTCTCCAGGACCGTTCGAGAGCATCACTCCGTCCGGGTTCTCGTTCAGGATTTGGGCGGCGGTGGCTGTGCAAGGCATCGTCATGACTTCAAGGCCGCGCTTCAAAAGTTCGCGGCGGATGTTGGCTTTCGCGCCGAAATCCCAAAGCACGACTTTCTTGCCCTTGCCGTCCTTCATGGCAACTTCCGGGTCGTTCACCTTCGTTCCGTCGGCGCGCACTGGAACAGCCCTGTATTTCGCGCTCTCGGCGAAAACCGTCTGAGCGTCCTTCTCGATTTTCACTGCGTCGCAGGAAACTGTCTCGACCGCTTTTTCGATTCTGTACGCTTTTATCTGCTCAAGAAGCTTCGCCTTCTCCGCCTCGTTCTCCAAGGCCGCGAAATTCTTCTTGGCTTCCTCGGAATCTCCCGCGATTATCATTCCGTTCATGACGCCGGCTTCGCGGAGGACCTTCGTCAAAGCCCTTGTGTCGATGTCGTAGAGCCCGATGACATTCTGCTTTTTGAGCCAGCTGTCAATTTCGCCCTCGCACCTGAAATTCGACGGCTCCTCGCACCAAGAGCGCACAATGTATCCTCTGACATGAATTTTCGAGCTTTCAAAATCTGGATTGATTATTCCGTAGTTTCCGATAAGTGGAAAAGTCTGTGTTACAATCTGACCAAAATAACTAGGGTCCGTAAGCGTTTCAAGGTATCCGTTCATACCGGTAGTGAAAACAGCTTCACCGATTATGCATCCTGAAGCTCCAAAACTTTTTCCATCAAAGACCAGTCCGTTCGCCAGGACGAGGCATGCTTTAGTACTCATACTAAAACACCATTATAGCGGAAAGCAGAGCCATGGAAAAGACAAGCCATTCGGCGTCAAAAAAATATCCGAAAAAAGCCGCAAAATTCCAATCATGATTGTAATTCAAAGAGAAATTACACATCTTCCTTTTGTGGGAAAAAGATTGTTTGTGATTTTGAATTTTTCACATGGGAGAAACAAGAAAATATCTAGCCGAGAATCTCCGAATCCTTAGGAAGAAGAATGCAATAAGCCAGTCGGTCTTGGCGGAAAAAGCCGGCACCAGCACGAACACGATAAGCGACATTGAACGGGAAAGGACATGGCCCACAGACGAAACCTTCGAAAAAATAGCAGCGGTTTTCTCGCTGAAAGTTCACGAACTTCTCATGGAACCGGAGGTTTTAAAGCGGAACATCGATTCAAAATCAATGAACCAGGAAGAAATCATGCAGAAGTACCTGGATCTACTGCTGGAAGTGCAGGAAGCGGCGAAGGAAATTCCCGCTCCGCTCATGCAGAAACTCAGATACAATATTTCCCACATGAAGTAGAATAAAACGCTTGATTTATATTGATAGTCAATATAAATTCTAAATTATGGATGAAACTACAAAAATTCGCACGATAATGGCGTACAACATCAGGAAACTGCGCGAGAGCAAGAGCCTCACACAGCAGGAACTCGCGAACAGATGCGGCATCACACCGCTCGCTGTCTGTAAAATCGAAGGTGGGAAGGTCTGGCCGAAAGACTCTTCCGTGGAAAGCATAGCCGCCGCGCTCGGCGTGGAGTCCCAGGACTTGTTCGTCAACAAGCGGATTGAGGACACGCTGAACGAAAAAATCCAGATTCTCCAGAAGACGCTGTCGGAGCTGCAGTGCCTGACTTCCGCGCTCAACAAGCCGGTCTGATTCAACACACCTGCGACTGCCGTTCAACAACTGTGACTCTCTTTGATTGTTAGATTCTGTCTCTTTCGATAAAATTGAAGAAAACCATTTAATTTTATCGAGGATTCAAATGCCAAAAATCGAAGTGAACGAGAAGCTTTTCTTCAATCTTCTTGGAACAAAATACGATTACGACACGCTTGAGAAAAAACTCACATGCGCGAAAGCGGAGCTTGACGAGAAGCCTGACATGAGCCAGAGCGACGACGAGAGGGTCATCAAAATCGAGTTGAACGACACGAACAGACCCGACTTGTGGTCGACAGGCGGCGTCACAAGGAACCTGAGGCTGCACGCGGGCGCGAAACGCTCGGACTATTCAAAATTCATCTCAAAAGCCGGAGACATCAAGGACACTGGCGACAGGGTCGTCTATGTCGAAGAGTCCGTGAAGGAAGTGCGCCCGTATCTCGTTTCTTTCGTCATTTCGGGAAAGCCAATCGACGACCCGATGCTCAAGGACATCATACAGACGCAGGAGAAGCTCTGCTGGAACTTCGGACGCAAAAGAAAGACGATTTCGATGGGCGTCTACAGGGTCTCCCAGATAAAGTGGCCGGTGCATTACATGGGAGTCGACCCGGACAGCACTTCGTTCGTGCCGCTCCAGTGCGACAGGCCAATGACTTGCCGCGAGATTCTGAGCGAGCACCCGAAGGGAAAGGAATTCGGCTGGATTTTGAAGGACGCGAAGAAATTCCCGCTTTTGAAGGACGACAAGGGCGAAGTCATGTCGATGGCTCCGGTCATCAACTCGGCGACTCTCGGAGCCGTGCAGGTGGGCGACAAGGACTTGATGGTCGAGCTTACGGGCGACAACATCGAGAACCTCCTTTTGAGCGCGAACATCGTGGCTTGCGACTTCTTCGACGCGGGATACGAGATTCTTCCTGTGAAAGTCGTGCATCCTTACGACACAGGACTCGGAAAGGAAATCGTCGCACCGTTCTATTTCCAGAAGACCACGAAGGCGACTCTCGCGGCAATCAACAAGAAGCTCGGTGTCGACTTGACGAAGGAGCAGGTGCTTGACGCGCTCTCTCGCATGGACAACGACGTTTCGGCATCTGATTTCGCCGCCACAGAAAAGACGCAGAGATACCTCAAGGCGAACAAGAGCGATGTAGAATTCACGCTCTCTCCAGCACCGTACAGGAACGACTTCCTCCACGAGGTCGACATCATCGAAGACGTGATGATTGGCCTCACGCTTGACTTCTTCAAGCCGGAGCGTCCAAGCGACTTCACTGTCGGCCACCTCTCACCGGTCACAGTTTTCAGCAGAAAGGCGAAGGAAATCATGGTGGGCTTGGGCTATCAGGAGATGATTTTCAACTATCTCGGCTCAAAGCGCGACTACATCGACAGGATGAACGTCTCTTCCGAAAACGTAATCGAAATTCTCAACCCGATGAGCGAGAACTACCAGTTCGTCCGCCCGTCGATAATCGCCTCGCTTCTCAGAGCGGAAAGCGCGGCCGCGAACGCAATCTTCCCGCACAAAATCTTCGAAATCGGAAAGGTCGCCTTCCTCGACGACAAGGAGAACACCGGAACGAGGACAATCCAGTCGCTCGGCTTCCTCACGGCCGCCAACAACGCGAACTTCAACGATTTGGCTTCCGAGGTCGCAACTCTCCTCTATTATCTCGACCACAAGTACGAAGTCGTAGAGACGAGCGACCCAAGATTCATCCCTGGACGACAGGCTGGCGTCATGGTGAACGGAAAACAGATTGGCGTGTTCGGAGAAATCCATCCGCAGGTTCTTGAGAACTGGCAGATAACGGTTCCGTGCGTAGCCGGAGAGCTCGACGTGGAGGCGCTGATGCCGAAGGAGAAGCCGCACTCGAAGCCGGTTGAAAAGAAGGAAGCTCCGAAATCGTCAGGAAACGTCTCACCGGCGGAGACAGACCCGGCCGCATATTTCGACTCGCACGTCCAGCTCCTCGTGGCGAAAATCGAGAAGGTGGACACGAACCCGCAGGGCGACAAGCTCTACATCGAAACGATGGACGACGGTTCGGGAACTTCGAGAATCATCCAGTCGGGCTTGAGGCCGTACTTGAAGCCGGAAGAACTTCTCGGACAGCACGTCATCATCGCCGCGAACCTCGCTCCGAGGAAGATGAAGGGCGTGGAGAGCCGCGGAATGCTCCTTGCATGCGACTACACGGAGGACGGCAAGGAGAAGGTCGAACTTCTGACAGCTCCTTGGGCGAAGCCGGGAACGGTCATCACGCTCGAAGGCTCTTCGTTCAGCGGAGAGAAGCCAGCTAAAATCGACATCGACAAATTCGCGAAGGTGACATACAAGGTCGAGAACCACACGGTCATGATTGCAGGAAAGAAGGCGCTCGCCGACGGAAAGGAAATCAAGACGGTGAAGGCCGACAACTGCGAAGTCTGCTAGGTCGAACATCGAATTTATGAATGTTGCAGTTGCCGAAACGCGCTCCCGCTCGTTTCGACCATTACACTGAGAAAATTCGGCTTTTGGCTTGTTAAAAATTTCCAATTGAAAGGCACATTCAAAAACGGATGTGCCTTTTTCATGCGGGGGCGGTTGCGCGGGAATCTGGGGGAGGAAAATGACGGAAAACATCATCGATACAAAATACGGAAAAGTGCGGGGAATCGAGAAGGACGGCTGCGTCCAGTTTCTCGGCATTCCATTCGCGAAGAAACCTCTTGGGGAGCTTTCGTTCAAGCATCCTCTGGAGCCTGAAAAATGGGACGGAATTCTCGACGCTTCTACGGGGAGCAAGAATCCAATCCAGCACGTCGGGCACACAGGCTCTTCCTACATGAGCCAGGACTGCCTCTACATGAACATATTCAAGCCAAAAAGCGAAAAACAGAACCTTCCAGTCCTTGTCTGGATATTCGGCGGCTCGTATGCCGAGGGCGGAGCCGGGGAAGCGGAGGCAGGAGGCGGAAGGCTCCTCTACGACATGGCGAAGGTGGCCGTGGAGACGGAATCAATCGTGGTCACTTTCAACTACAGGCTGAACATCTACGGATTTTTGAATCTTTCGTTTTTGGACAAGGAGAACGGGGGAAAGAACCTCTTCGACAGGAACTGCGGACTTTTCGACCAGATACGCGCGCTTGAGTTCGTGCGCGACAACATCGCCTTCTTCGGCGGGGACAGGGACAACGTGACGCTCTTCGGGCAGTCGGCGGGAGGCGCGTGCATTTTGGCGCTCATGTCGATGGAAGAGGCGAAAACGCTGTTCAACAAGGCGTATGTGATGTCGGCGTGCATAGAGCATTTTTTCACGGAGGAGGAAAGCCGTAAGAACACGGAACGATATTTGAAAACGCTAGGAATCAAGAAGAACGAACTTGAAAGGCTTTTCAACATGGACGCTGAAGTGATTTCCAGGGCGAACAAAAAGTTCTCCAACGACATGAGGTTCAAGAGATTCGAACTGAGGTGCGCGTTTTCACCGACAATCGACGGAACGACGCTCAAGGGCGCGCCTGGAACACTCGCGATGGACTCTGAAAAGCCGCTCCTAATCGGCACGGTTGAAGAGGAAGCGAATCCGTTCACCCTCCCCCTTCCAACTCCGCTCCTCTTCCTGATGTCGAAAATCCTCAAAATCAAGCCGGTCAAAAGCGGAAAAAGCTACAAGCACCAAATCAGCGACAGCGTGACAAAAATCATCTATGTGAATCCGCTTGAAAGGCTGCTCTCTGGCTACAAGGGAGACGCTTGGCGGTATCTCTACAAGTACGCGACACCGGATTCAATCGAAAAGGGAATCGGCTGCTACCACTTCTGCGACGTTCCAGTCCTTTTGGGAAAAAGCACGAAAATGGAATGCGTGGACGACGAGGAATCGCAGGAAACGGGAAAGAGGCTGCGGTCGATTCTGAAGGAATTCGTCTGGAAGGGGAACCCGGGCTGGAAGAAGAACTCGGCGGGCGACGAACCGCACGAAATACGCTGACGCATTCATAGCTTTGTGTAAAATCACTTTCTCAAGAAGCGTTTCATCCTTTATTGAGAAGGGCTTTTTTGCTAGAATTGCAGAAATAAATTCAGAGGTAAGAGGTAATATCGATGAGTAAAATCGCCATCAGAATAAATTCCGCTGACGTCGTAGCTGTAGCTCTTCAGGCACTCGCGAAGGGAACGACAGTCACGCTCGAAGCCATGGACAATGTTCCTGAAGTGACAGTCACTTTGCAGGAAGACATCACAGCCGGTCATAAATTCGCTCTCAGGGACATCAAGAAAGACGAGCCAATCATCAAGTACGGATATCCAATCGGAGCCGCAAAAGAGGATATAAAGAAAGGATTCCACGTCCATACACACAACATCCACACCCTCCTCTCTGAGAAACTTGAATATTCATACCAGGAGAATACTGCGAAAGCGGCCTACGAGAACTGGTACAAAGAGACAGAGAACCTCAGGAAGAACGTTCCGACCGTGAACGTGTATCCGCGCGCGGACGGCAGGGTCGGCTCAAGGAACGAAATCTGGATTGTGCCGCTCGTCGGCTGCGTGAACAAGATTTCGGAGAACCTCGCCGCGTGGGCGAACGGCAAATTCCTTGGCGGAGAGCCGGGACCGAAGACGGACGGAGGACTCGAAGGCGTCTTCACATGGACTCACCCATACGGCTGCTCACAGATGGGCGCGGACAAGGAGACCACAGCGGTCATCCTCTCCGACCTCGTGAAGCACCCGAACGCCGGCGGCGTCCTCGTCGTCTCCCTCGGCTGCGAAGAGAACAACATTCCTTATTTCAAGAACTTCCTCGGCGAATACGACGAGAACCGCGTGAAATTCATGGTCACGCAGGATTTCGAGGACGAGCTTTCGGAAGGAAAGAGGCTTTTGACGGAGCTTGTCGAGTACGCGTCAAAATTCAAGAGGGAACCGCGTCCGCTCACGGACATCGTTCTCGGAATGAAGTGCGGCGGCTCTGACGGAATGAGCGGAATCACGGCGAACGCGC
>CAMHLH010000069.1 GCA_946185925.1 uncultured Treponema sp. | reverse complement strand
GTCGAGCTTCGTCGTGTCCTTAAGGTGAGCCGTGTCGATTGCGATTTCCCAGTTGACTTTGTGGCCGGTCTGGTTCAGATATTCGTCCGTCACGGTCACTTCGTAAGAGTTCGTATTCATTGCGTTCGTTTTTTTGTTTGTCCAAACGCCATTCGTATACGTCGCAAGTTCGACTGGAGTCGTTACGCTTGAATCGAAGTCGGTCATAGAGAAGCTGAGCGACTTGAGCAATGTCTCGTCGAACGCTGTTCCGCGGAGCACGATTTTTCCAGAGACTTTCGGGTCGCGGTCGTATTCGCCGCTTGTCGTTGTCGCTTTGAATGTATCTGCCGGCAAGTCCGCCTCAAGCTCGATGTGGCCGTTCGCCTTTGAGCCTTTGTAGAGGCTGTTCTTGCCTTCGCCCTCGCCTTCCCAGAAGAACGGCTCGACGACGACGTTCGGAGCGACTTTGTCCGTCTGGTCAACGGTCAAGTCGGTGATTCTGATGAACGCATACTGGGAATCCGTTCCCGGAGTCGTTTCCTCTGTAGAATCCCAGAACGTGAACGAGACCTTTTGGTCTTTGCCGTCAGCTCCGAGCTTGTCGGAAAGACTCCAATAGTCTCCGGTAATAGAGCGGGGTGCTTCGGCCGTGCTTTCCAACGTGGCGGATTTTCCAAACACATCTCCAGTTTTATGACCATCGTCTTCAGCAGTATCGTCAGATGGGTTGAACACAAGCTTGATTTCGCCGTTTCCACCTGTAAATTCCGGCAAGACTGCGAATCCGTTCTTGACTTTGAACGGCTCCCTGGAAGATTCCTGCTTCGTCCATTCTTTCGTCTTGGTATCATAAGTATATTTATTGAACTTTTCAGTCCTGAGAGTATACACCTTCTCTGCGACTCCTGTTTCAGCCTGTATGTTGTACGTCTCAAATTCGTTGTCGGTGTATATTCCGCTCTTGTCCAAGTCGGTTCCAAGGTGCAGTTTCGCAATGCGCGGAGCGTTGTTGGAGACCATTGCGCTGTACTCCACCCCGTTCACATTGCCGGCGTTGTCGAACGCAAGAACAACGAGCGTGACAGGACCGTCAGGCATATTGTCCGAATAAATAGAAGCGTCCCAAATGCGTTTCGCTCCAGATTTTTCAAACGACTCCGGCATTCCGTCACCGTCGTCCTTCCCAGCATCGAACACGAACTTTCCGATATTGTCACCCTTTCCAGATTTTTCAGTGTCCTGCGTATTGCTGGCATCGACAATCTGCGCAATCGGGAAGAAGGCTTCTGTATTCGTGCCGGATGAAGAATCGAAAATTTCCGAATCAAGCGTGACGACATTTTCTTCGATTTTGGTGATTGTCCTGAAAAGTCCGCCAATCTGGACAAGTCCACCCACGCGGATGTACGAGTACGAATCGAGAGAATCATCGGAACGGAACTGAGATTCCGACGTCATTGAGCCAGAAACTTTTTTGGCGTACAGAGAATACTTGTGTGTCGAATCCTGCTCTATTGAGATTTCTTCAAGAGTGTCGAGCTTGATTTTTGAATTGCTGAGCATTGGATCGATGACGATGCGGTCGGTTTCGGTCTGTGTCACGCCCTTCTTTCTGACGTAATAGAAAGCGATGTTCTTGACTCCAGATTCATTGTCTTCCGATTCTCCGCCCAAAGTGAAGAAATTGTTTGAATTCTTTATGGAATTCACAACAGAAGTGTCGAATGACGCAGATGCTCCCTTTATGTTTTCCAACGTAGGCGCCGTATTGTCGATTACGAAGCTGAACGGCATCTTCGACGTGTTGCTGTTGTCGTCCTTCGCAGTTACCGTGTACGAGTGGGCACCGCTTACGTCGCTCATCGGAATAATCATCTTTACGCTCTTCTGCCTTTCATCTCCCTTGACAAGTCCAGAAACGACGCTGCCTCCTTCGGTCGCGCTCATTTCCTGAATCATGGAGTCGTCTGTTGCAGTGACGATTATGTACCATTTTCCTTTTAGGAACATATCGGCAGAATACGTTTCCTCGACATTCGGCTTATCATCAACAGAAGTCGGCGCGTTTTTGAACTGGGCGACTGAATATGCAAACTGCGGCACACCGCTTGAAACATGGATGTGAATCATGTTGTCATCGCTAGACCACGCTCCGAACTTGTTGTTGGAGTTCACGCCGCACACGCGAATCTTGATATTGTTCGTCGTGCCATTTGCGTTAAGCTCGTCGTGCTCGTTAATCGTAAAGTTCCATGAAGCGCTTCCGTTAGCCTTGATTCCCCACCAATTTTCCATGTCGCTTACAGAAGAGAAGCCGTATTTTCTTAAGAGTTCGGCTTGCTCTGTAGCATCAGTTTCGTTTGTGATGCTTGTGTAGACAGTTCCGAGAATGTCAGCGGCCGTCACGACCGTGTAAGCGTTATGCTCTCCAGTTGAATCCGTATATTTGAGTCCTGAAACATAGTCTTTTGTAAATGAAGTCGCAGTTTCTTCTACGAGCTGGAAGTAGACTTCCTTCACCGTAGCGTCTCCAATCGGAATGATAGACTGGCCGGAAGCGCGGATTGTACCTCCGAGCGTTACATAATTCTGACCGTCCGCGTAATCCTTCGTTGTCGGGTACGAGAACGTTGTCTGCGGTCTGTCGCCAGAAGGGTCGTGGTTGATAGTGTAATCGGTTATGACTGTGAAGTTGCCGATTTTGTCCGTCGCCATAAAGTAAATATGGAGAGGATAAATTCCGTCCGTCGCATCCGCATACGTTTCGTTGTCGAAAAAGTCGAGGAGAGGATTTGATTCTGTAAATTTCTTCGATGATTTCTCATCTTCGGAAAGTTCATTTATATCCTTATCAAAGACGAATTCCCAGTTCTTTACAGTCTTCTCAATGTCCATGTACGAATTCCATACAAGGGTATCTTTTAGAGAATCCTGAGATGTAATTGAAAGCTGTTCTTTTGTAGGAATCGCCCACTCGATTGATTTTACGTCTGCGTTTCCGGCGTCAAATGCAGTTCCGCTAATCGTTACAACTTGTGTTTCGTGAGAATCTTTCACAGGTTTTGTGATGCTTATCACCGGTGCGCCATTGTCCGCCAAGAACGAATACGTGCCAGTAGTAGCATTTCCTACGTGGTCTGTAATCGTTACAGAAACAGAAACTTGTCCTGTTCCCCATTTGCGTGTATCAACAACGTTCGTCGTCCATTCGGCAAGTGTTTCGTCCTGAGTTCCTGTCCAAGAATCTCCTGTCGAAAGAGTTGGGCTTGTCGTTTCCGTATTTCCGTCAGGCAGCGTGAATGTTGCGCTCATGCTTGCGATTCCGCTCGCGTCTCTTCCTGTAAAGTAGAATTTGACGTAACGTCTGTCCTCACCACCAACGATGAAGCTTGCGTTCAAGTTTGAGTTGTCGCTTGAAATTTCAAATTCGTTTCCAGAGAAGTCTTTCGCAACGCTTGCAGCCGCTGCATCAGAATACGGGAGTCCCTTTCCGCTGCCGATTGTCGGGTTCAGGCTGTCTGATTTGTAGACGAATTCTTTTTCGTCCCACTCAGCATAAGCATTGTTCTTCACCAGAATCTTCGGGTTCTGGAGCTTGTCGTTCGTCGTTGCACTTGCGGAAGCTGACGTGTATGTCGTGTAGAATTTCTTTCCGCCGTTGTCTTCGATGTAGATGTAGAAAGTCTTCTCGCCGTCGCCCGTGTCGCTCGGAGTAATCGTGAATTCCCCGCTTGCAGAAAGTGAGCTTCCGAGAAGATTTGCAGGCTCAGTTTCTCCTTCTGCGCCTGTGTATTCAGTCTCGGATACGATGAATTTCTTCACGACTGCGGTTCCTGTCGCGTCGTCGTCGCTGATTCGGCCTGTCACCTGGGAATCCGTTCCGTGCCTGAGGAGGAATGTATTGAGAGAAGAGCTGTATTCGATGTTGTTGAAATTCACCTTCGGTCTGTCCGAATCCTGTGAAACTTTGATGCTCACCACGTCAGATTCTTTCACGTTTCCGGCGGAGTCGGTTCCCACCGCGCGAAGCTGGTATTCAGTGTTGTCAGAAAGTTTTGTCGTGTCGAAGCCTTCGACTTTGAACGTGTAGCTTCCACTCAATTCAAGCTTTGGCATTGTCGTTGTAGAAGCCTCTGTCCAAGCAGTGTCGCTTGCTTTTTTGTATTCGATTCTTGTGATTGCGTTTGCCGGAAGAACGTTCGCGTCGCCCATCGTGCCTTCGAGCGTAATCGTGCCGTTCACCTGCGTTCCAGCCGTCTCGGAATCAGCGTCCGTCGGTGATGAGAGAGTGATGTTGTCGAGCTGCTCATCGACGATTACGGTTGCGACGTTGATTGACTTGGTGTTTCCGATGCCCGCGCAGTCCTTCGCTTCGAGTGAAACAGAGACAGTGCCGCTTGCGCCCTCAAAGAATTTGTCGTTTTTCACGGTCGCAGTCCACGTCCACTCGTTGTCTTTGTCGTCGGTCTTTTCGATTGTGAGAGTTCCGTTGTCGTTCGTTGCCGTTCCGTCGGCAGCGTCGTTCTTCAAGACGATTTCTTTTGTTCCCTGCTTGAGCGTGATGCTGTAGAGGCCGGAATCCGCGTCGCTCGCTTTTCCAGACAGAGCCATCGTGCCCTTTTTGTTCGTGTATTTGATTCCTTCAACGTTTGAACTTGCGTCCGGGGTCGTCTCGTCCACGTTCAGGGAAACGTTGCTGTATGTAGTGTCGCCCACCTTCACCAAGTCGAGGGCCGCGTTTCCAACGTTGTCGACTGCAACCAGAATGAGATAGTTCTTTCCCGTGCTGAATCCAGAGAGGACGGAATTGTAGTTCGATTCCACGGTCGCGTAAGATTTTGTGCTTCCGCTCAAAGTTCCGAGGTCAGAGACAAAATCCTTGTACTCGCCTGAGGTCGTGCTGAACGAAGTCGATTCGCCGTCAGCGTTCTTGAGCTGTCCTGTGTAGAATACGCGGCGTTTTGCGTCGGAAGCGATGACTCCAGGCGCGAAATAGCCGGTTTTGTCCGTCTTGTAGTTTTTGAGGAAGTCATCCGCCTTTTCGTTGAGTTTTGTCTGCAAATCAGCTTCGGCAACTCCCGCCAAATCAGTCTCGGAGATGACTTTGTAGTAAATCATCGCATTTCCGCTTCCAGTATCGCTCAAAGTTCCGCGGATTTTTATCGTCTTCGAGTTTCCGTATGTTCCTTCGGCGTACTTTCCGCCAACGTCCTTGTCGAGTTCTGTGAGCGTCTCAATGTCGTCGTTGTCGTTCTCGTTGATTCGGAAGAACACGTCCTTCTGCTTCTCGTCGATTGCGTGGAGGGCTTTCGGCGCGATGTCGTCGATTTTTACGATGACATTCTGAGATTCTGTGTTTCCTGCGTTGTCAGTCGCTGTAATCTTGAGCGTTACCGAGCCAGCAGAAGCGTAGCTTGAAAGGTCGAGCGTCACAGGAAGAGCCGTAACGTCTTTTCCGTCGATTTGAGAAACGATGTCGCTCGTGCCGTCATTGACAACAATCGACTTGATTCCAGACTTCGAGTCCTGAACGGAGCCTGAAAGAAGGAAGTTGTCTCCGCTGTGGATGTAGTAAACAGTCGAACCGCTTTCTTTTGTCTCGTAGACGCTGTATGTGCCGCCCTCGTCCGAAAGCGAAACGTTCTTTATAGTAGGCTTTTCTGCGTCCACGTCGATGCTGAAAAGTTTCGATGACGATTTGTTTCCGGCCTTGTCGGTTACGGTCGCCTTCACGGCATACGTTTTGTCTTCAAGTTCGCTGAGGAATGAAGAAGGAATCGTTGCAGTCCAAGTCGCGAACGAGTCGGTTGAACTTGCGTCCACGGTCGTCTTTACCGCTGTCTGTCCGTCTTCGGTGACGGTGAGCGTGACCGACTCGACGCCGGAAGAATCGTCCTCCGCCGTTCCCGTCACGATAATCGAGTTCGATTTGTTGGAATACTGGTTTCCAGACTGGTTCGAGCTTACAGTCGGCACTTCCGAGTCGATGTAGATTTCAAATTCGCTTTCGTCGCTTTTGTTTCCGGCCTTGTCCACCGCGAAGAATTTTATCTTGTTCGCGGTAGCCGAGCCGTCCGTCACCTTCGCGATGAATTCGCCCAAATTCTGCTTGAAAGAGCCGTCCGTGTTCGGAGCGAACGTGTCGGATGCGCTCTCAGTCTCGCCGGCTTTCGTTACGCTGTATTCAACATGGTCGATTCCGCTTCCGCTTTCGCTGAATTTTCCCTCGAACTGCAAAGTGGAAGACTTGTACCAAGTGTGGTCTGTGCCAGAAGCGAACGCTTTTCCGCCGACCTTGAAGTCGTCTCCGCTCCAGACAGGCTTTTGGGTGTCGAGGCCGAGTTTCAAGTCCACAGAAGATTTCTGGCTGTAATTGTCGCTTGCCGTGAGCGTGAGCGTGTAGAGGTCGTCAGTTGACGGCAGAATGATTGAACCTGTCCAGTCGTAAGTTCCAGAAGAGTTCTTTTCACCGATTGAGGCTTCAAAAGTATAGCCAGAAGATACAGTATTTCCGGCAGAATCTTTTACAGAACATTCGATTTTGGTCTCCAATTTTTTGGAGACAGTTCCTGCAAGTGAGAATTTTCCTTCCTCTCCCGCCTTGTTCGTGTAGGATTCGTTGTCTGGAGAAGAAACTTTAATCTGCGGCGCGCCTGAGTCGATTGCGATGAGGAACGGCTGCACAGACCTGACGTTGTGGTCGTAAGGGTCGATTCCGCTCTCGTCCGCCGGAAGGTCCGTGCCGGAATCGAACGCGTCGATTCGGACTTTGTAGGTGCCTTCCGCGCTCGGAAGCTGGTAGTTCAGAGTGTATGTCGATTTTCCGATTTGGGTTTTGAACGGATTCGAGTACAAGTCATACACTTTGTCGTCTTCAAGAACGGTTCCGTCCTTGTCGTAGAGAGTCACCCAGATTGTGTCTATCTTGTCGTCGTCCTCGAACGAAACCTGCAGGCGGTTGTTGCTTGTCGTTCCGAAGAGGTTCACCTTGTCGCTGATTTGGTTTTCAGCGGAGACAGCCGAGTTTGCGTTTTCAAGTGTGATTATCGGGCGGTCGGTCTCCTGATAGATTACGAAGGCTTTTCCGTCAACAGTGTCCGTCTTTCCGTTCAGAATCGGGTCTTTCGACGCGTAGTATGTCGCCTTGTTTCCTGCGTTGTCCTCCGCCATCAAAACGACCTCGACTTTTATCATCGGGTCGCGGTTTTCCGACGTGGCGAAGAGGTTCGAGATGAGAGACGTCTTGAATTCCTGACTAATCGAATAGACCTTTCCGAGGGATTTGTCCAAGCCCGCGTTTTCAAGCGCGGCTTTTATAGTCGCATTCGACTCTGCCAGCTTGAAGATTGAATCGGCTTCGGAAAGTTCCTTGGTCAAGTCGGTGCTCGCCCAGATGTCGTAGGAGACTTCGGAAAGGTTCTGCTCCTCGATGCTTCCCTTTATGGTGACGGTTCCGTTCAAATAGATGTACTTGTCTTTGAGGTCGTCTCCGAGCGGCTCGTAAAGTTCCACGCGCGGTTCCGCAGAGGAGATTGAGATTGCGGGGAGCGTCGTGTCCACATGGACGCTGCGGCTAGTCTCCGCCGTGTGTCCCGACGACGACTTCGCTTCGAACGTGAGCGTGTAGAGGTACATTTTGCCGGATTCTCTGGCGGCAGCGATTGCGCTGTAGTTGGCGAGTTTTTCAGGGACGAAGTGCCATTTGTCGGCAGAATCGAAGAAGAGAGCCTCGTTCGCGGTCCACGTTTTTCTGTTGTTCGAATCAAGCTCGCAGCTGATTGTCTCGGTGGCTTCCCCGACAGATTCGCCGGTCGCCTCGTCGGTGACTGTGAGGTGCGCGGTGAGTCTCTGCACGAAGAGAGAAGAGCTTTTGACGACGGCAGTTCCCGTGAATTCAAGGTCGGTCTGAGCTGTTGAGGCGACGATTGAAAGATTCTCCGGAGTTTCGATGACCGGGTTCGGAGGCACGCCGGCCTCGTTTCCCTCGAATCCGAATTTCTGCTTCTGTGAGAATTCAACGTCGTCCACGTCCGTTCCAGTGACGGCGACAATGTAGAATTTTTCGAGCTTTATGACACCCGCGGGAAGCGTGGCGGAGAATGTCTCCGTCGAAACGGAGCTTCCCTTTTCGTTGTGCTTCGAGTAGTCGTAGATGAGGAGCCAGTCGCCGGTCTTCTTCCCCTCGGTGAATTCAGTCTCCCCGGCGTTCTTCACGGTCTTCCACAAGTCGTTTATCTGACTTTCGATTTCGTCGGAGTCAGTCGGGCGCGAATCGAATTCCTTTATCCAGACCTTGACGCATTCGGGGGCGATGTTCGTGTTGTCCAAGCCCGCCTGAATCGTCACCGTTAGCGAATTTCCAGACGACGCGCTCTGCACTGTCGCGTCGGCATCGAAATTGAACGCGAAGCTGTTCACGGTGTAGGTCGGGTTCGCGTCCGGGTTCAGAGAGAACGAGAGCCTGTTCCCGTCGTTATCGGAAGCCGCGGTGTCCTTCGCCTTTTCGGAAAGAATCTGGAGAACGCCCTCGGCCTGTCCTGAATAAGTTCCGTTCAATATGTTCTTGAGGTCTGCGGCGGAAAGCCCCATTCCCTTCTTCGCGCTCATCAGCTCTGAATAAACGTCGTCGTAGAGATAGACCACGGACGTGCTGTTTCCTCCATCGACCGCGGAAGAGACCACTCCCCTGTCCGAAGTGGACGGCTCCTTGTAGACCTGGGCGTTGTCCGAAAGCGAAACCGCGGCATAATAGCGGGCGGTTCCGGAAGAGTCCTTGCTGGTTCCGTCGTTGTAGAGAGTTGAATAGCGGGTGTTTCCGTTCTGTGCGATTGTGACGCTGGTGCCGCCGGCCGTGGAAATTTCCTCCTCTCGGAAGAAATCAATCTGCTCTGAATTGTAAGTCTCGGCAGAAACGACATTTCCACTCTCGTCGAAAATCTTCACGTCCATGAGGGCGATTGCGTGGTCGTCCGCGATTGTTCCTTCGATTGTGAAGACAGAGCCATACGCAGACGGCTTGAGGTTCTCGCTCTTCACCACGCCCGGCTTGGAGATGATGAAGACCGGAGCCGTGTTGTCGATGTCGAACGTGCGGGAGCTTTCGCCTGAAGAGTGGCCCGCTCCGTCGTATGCCGTCACGCTCACCTGGTAGCTTCCGTCCTTGTATTTGTAGTATCCAGACTCGAAGTCGAATTCGTTGAGTTCAATCTGCCACGTCTTGTCGGAATTCACAGTGGCGGAAAGGGAATCCACAGTCTCCTTCGTCTCCGTGTTCACGACCTTCACAGAAACAGACGACACTCCCTTGTCGTCGCTCCACGTTCCGTACAAGACGAAGCTGTCGCGGATTGTCGCGGCTATCGGAGGATATGTTATCTCCAATGCAGGAGCCTGCGTGTCGACGACCTCGCCGAGTCCCACATCGCATCCGGCGATTGAAAGCAAAGAAGCGAAAGCCGCGAAAAAACCAAAGACAGAAAAACGATTCCTCATGAAAACACCTCGAAAAAAAACACCGACACAAAAAACCTGTCGGAAAACGAAAACAGACGGACAGGTTGAAAAAACTTGATAAGGATATTTTTTTGGCGAATCCAGAATCTTCGAACAAAAAATTCCACATCCGCCTCTTATAGAGATTTTAGAGTTTTTAAAGATTATTTTCCATACTTTTTCAAAAACTTCTCATGAAAAAGTCGTAATCACACAGTTGTTAAAACGGATTAATACAAAAAAAACGCCCGCGCTTGCCACAAAATGAGGCGCGGGTGCGGAAGTCCCTACTCAAAAAGCCAGAGCCGCAGTAAAATGAAGGCATGGCGACAGAAGATTTCAGGACACAGGAAGAATACCTTTCTCAGATGGAGCG
>CAMHLH010000068.1 GCA_946185925.1 uncultured Treponema sp. | reverse complement strand
AAACTCGGCATTTGCCCAGGTTGCTTCAAAATATGCACTACGGAATTGATTTTTCATACTTGATTTTCGCCATACCCGCCCTGCTCTTGAGCTTGTGGGCGAGTTCGGCCGTGAAGTCCAGGTTCGCAAAATTCGACAGGGTTCGGACGAAGAAGGGAATCACTGGAGCGGAGGCCGCGCGCATTCTCCTCCAGGCGAACGGAATCACGGATGTCAGAATCGCGAGAATCAGCGGAAACCTGACGGACAACTACAATCCAACGACGAAAGTCCTGAGCCTGAGCGACGCCACATACGCAAGCTCGTCGATAGCGGCGGTGGGAGTCGCGGCGCACGAGACCGGGCACGCAATCCAGCACAACGTGGGCTACACGCCAATCGCCATAAGGGGAATGCTCGTTCCTGTCGCGAACATCGGCTCAAGAATCGGGCCTCTGCTTGCGATAGCGGGCGTGGGCTTGGGATATTCGGCGCAGTCGGGAAACCCGATTTTCCAGCTCTTGGTGAACGCCGGCCTTCTCTTGTTCGCGGGCGCGACCCTCTTCTACATCGTCACGCTGCCCGTGGAATTCGACGCTTCCTGGAGGGCGCTCAAGATTCTGAAGTCTTCGGGCGTTTTCGTGGACCAGTCGGAAATAGACGGAGCCAAAAGCGTCCTCTGGGCGGCCGCCATGACCTATGTGGCGAGCGCGCTGAACGCAATCGCCTCTTTCGTGCGGATTTTCATGATTGTGAACAGAAGGGACAGGCGGTGATTTTTTGCGATTCGGCATGGGCACTTTGCCTGAATCAAAGGTAGATTCTCTCGAAGGACTCGACCGGAACAGGCTTTGAAAAATAGAAGCCCTGGAACGATTCGCAGCCGAGAGTCTTCAGGAGGTTCATCTGCTCCTCGGACTCCACGCCCACGGCGAGCACTTCCATGCCCAAATCCTTCGCCATGTTGATTATCGTGCAGAGAATCGTGTTGCTGCGCTCGGAGTTGTCGGATTCGTTCAGGAAGCTGCGGCCGATTTTGAGGACGTCGGCGTGGATGTCCTTGAGCATGTTGAGCGAAGAGTAGCCGCTTCCGAAGTCGTCGATTTCCACCTTGAAGCCGAAATCCTGCAGGCTCTCGAAAAGTTTCTTCGACAGCTCGAAGTCACTCATGAAGCCGGACTCCGAAATCTCTATGTTCAGCTGGTGCGGCTCTATCCCGTATTTTTCCACGAGCGCGGTGAAAGTCTTGTAGACATCGATGTAGTAGATGTCCTTCTGCGAAATGTTCACTGACACGGACTGGCTTTTGAAGCCCCTTTTGTTCCATTCGGAGAGCTTTTTGGCCGCCTCCTCCCACACGAAACTGTCGAGCTTGTAGACGAGTCCCGTTTTTTCCAATGTCGGAAGAAATTCGTCAGGGTACAGAGTCCCCTTGATTGGATGCTCCCAGCAGACGAGGACCTCCGCCCCAAAGTACCGCTCTTTTTCAGTGCCAGCGTCGGCGAGCTGCGGCTGGAGATAAATCTTGAACTGCCCGTTCTCCAGAGCCTGGTCGAATTCGTCCACGATGTTCTTCTCCGCATCCGCCTTCTCCATGAGGGCCTTGTCGTACCAGGCGAACGTGTGCTGGTAGTCCTTTGAAAGCTTTCCGCACGCCATCTGTGCCTTGTCGCACATCAACTGCGGGTCCTCGTTGGGCATGCTGGACTCATAGATTCCCACCATCAGCCTCGGCTTGTACTGGAAGCGCGACGTGAACGCGAAAAGTTGCTCGAACCCCTTGTTGAACACGGACTCCCGGAAATTGGACTTCCGCATGTAGAGGACGAACTTGTCGTCGCCAATTCTTCCGGCCACAGTGTCGTTGGAGATGTTCTCCTTCAAGAGCTTGGCGATTGTCTTGAGGATGTCGTCGCCGAATTTCGTGTCGAAAGTGTCGTTCACGAGCTTGAAATCCCGCACATTCGAAAAAAGCATGAGGTACTTGCCCTCTTCCCTGCGCCGAGCGAACTGCAGGTCCATGACCTTCTCGAAAAATCCCACGCGGTTCAAAAGTCCCGTAAGCTCGTCGTGGGTCGCGTTGTATTTTTCCTTCAAGTATTGCTCAGTCTCCTTCGTCTTGTTCACGAATTTGAAGAAAGAGCCGATTTCGATTCCGTCGGAGGAGAGAGTCTGATATTCGACCCCGTAGTGCAGTTCCTCCACCTCGTGCGTGTCGGGATTCAGCATGTCGAAAGAGTCCCTGCCGTTCTTCTCGTCCTCTGGATGCACGCTCTTCCACGCGCGGGCGTAGCTTTCGGCGTATGCGGGAGAGAAAACGCCTTTTTCATCGGAAAGCAGAATCCTCGCATGCTCGTTGGAGTAGACGTAGCTTCCGTTCTCGTCGAAAAAAACAATTCCGTCGTCAATCGTCTCGTTCACATTGTCCAAAAGATAAGTCACCAGCCTGTGCGGAAACGAATAGAAAGTGTGGAGGCAGATTACCCCGGCGAAAATCGCGTACAAAGCGACCGAAAAATCGATGGGCGCGTTGTACCTGTAGCAGATGAAATTCAAAACGATTATCAGAAGGTAGGCGGCAAGAATCAGCAGATATTTCTGCTTGTAGAACGAAGGGGCCTTCCATGCGCCGAATATGAGCATTCCTAACGAAACCGCGACCATCACATAGCAGATTCCAAGATGCACATAATGGAAGGGCGTGAGCACAAGCCCCCAATACTGGTGGTAGCCCGAATAGAGCATTATCGTGAGGTCGTAGCTGTGGTAGGAAAAAAGATTGATTGACAGGGAAATCGTATCGAGGATTATGAAGAAGAGAAAAACCTGCCGGCCGGGCACGCGTCCAGAAAAGCCGACGTAGGCGTAGGAGAACTGCATCAGCAAATAAGATAGCCAAGTCGTGCAGATGAAGTAGACGGTGTTGAAGAACATGGCGATGTAATAGCCATACGACAAAAGGAACGCCTCGTAGGAAAGCAACGCAAAAAGCCCCACCGCAATTATCCTGAACAGCATGCCGGAAATGCCGTTCTTCAAATCGAAGCCGAGTTTCGCCATGAAAAACATTATCGAAACGAGGGCAATCGCCATGAGTGTGTAAATGCAGATAAAAAGAATCATTCAACGCCCTCCGCTTTCAAGTTCATGAATTTGGACTCGAATTCTTCGACCGACACCGGGCACGAATAGTAGTAGCCTTGGAAAATGTCGCATCCGGCATCCGTCAAAAATTCCACATGCTTGTTCTCCTCAACGCCCTCCGTGACAATCTTCATTCCAAGCTTCTTCGCCATTTTTATGATTGACTCGATGATTGTCTTGCTCCTCTCCGGGTTCCGGCTCTTCTTCAAGAACGCCATGTCGATTTTGAGGATGTCCATCTTTATGCTCTTGAGCATGCTGAGCGAGGAATAGCCGCTTCCAAAATCGTCCATCTCAATGAAGAATCCGTAATCGCGGAGCCTGCCAAGAATCTCCGAATGCATGCTGACATCGTGCATCAAGACAGTTTCCGTTATCTCAAGCTTGAGGTTGCCCGGATTTATGCCGTATTTTTCCACGAGGGAGGTGAATTCCGAATACAAGTCGAGGTAGTAGAAATCCTTCACGGAAATGTTCACGGCGATGTAGAGGTTGATTCCCCTGCTCTTCCATTCGGCGAGTTTCTTCGCTGCTTCCTCCCAGATGAACCTGTCTAGCCTGTGGATGAGGGACGCGTTCTCCAAAAACGGAATGAATTCCCCCGGAGGCACCATGCCGACACTTGAATGCCAACGGACGAGAGCCTCCGCGCCCACGGCCCTCTTCGTCACGCTGCTCACCTGCGGCTGGAGGAACATGCAGAATTCCCTGTTCTCCAAGCCCTTGTCGAACATGCCGATTATCTTCCGCTCGTGCTTGAGATGCTCCATGAGGGCGGAATCGTAGAAGTAGACCATCTTCGTTATTTCGTCGCTCACGTTCTTAATCGAAAGATTCGCCTTGTCGTACATCGAATAGACGCTTTCGGCCAAGACGTTCTCCTTTGAAATTTCGTAGATTCCCACCAGAATGCGGAGTTTGTACTTTCCAATGCCTCCCGCCTGCTGTATTTTCATCGTTCGGGCGCAAAAATCGTCGATGTCGAACAAATCCTTTCTCACCAAGATTCCGAACCTGTCGCCCGATATCCTTCCGACCAGGCAGGAGCCGGCCCTGGAGCCGTCGATGATTTTTCCTCCACCGACATGCCTCAGCACATCGCGGAGGACGCACGCCTGCATCTTCAAGATTCGGTCGCCGTAGATTGAACCGAACCTGTCGTTCAAAAGCTTGAAATTCTTGATGTTGGTGCAGACCATGTATTTTTTGGACTCAGGCTCCTCTTCCAGAGCTTCCTCCATCTTCTTGAAGAAAGTCGACCGGTTGTAGAAACCCGTGAGGGAATCGTGCGACGAAAGATACTTCTCCTTCTCTATCATTTCGATTTCGTGCGAAATGTCAGAGAAAACCATGTAGGAGCCGACCCGCCTGCTCTTGGAATCGCGGAGCACGTTCAAAAGGACGTTGAAGTGCCTGACTTCCCCGTCCACCTCCAAATCGTCCTTCGTCCTGAAAGAGTCTTCCTCGGAGGCTGAATAAAAATAGAGCCTGTTTTTGCACTTCTCCTCGGTCTTGAAAATCTTCTTCGCAATCCTGTTCATGAATACGCACTCGGAATCAGAATCGAAGCAGACCACGGCATCGTTCATGTCTTCCGCGATGAGGGCCTTTATCCGCAGATTGAGCTTCAACGGAATGATGTAGAAGCCGATTACATTGATGAAAAGAGTGAGAAGCCCATAGGAAATCACCGAGAACCTGTACTGGCTTCCGAATATCATAAAGCCCAGGTTCATCACCATCATCACGGCGAAACAGGCCATGACGAAGAGAATCTTCTGTCTGTGGAATTTCGCGGCCGTCGCGAGTTTCTTCATGAGAAAGATTAATATGAACAAAGTTATGATGTAGTCGAATACAGAATGCACCATGAACCCGTACTCGCGGGTCTCCTTCCACAACACCAGAACTCCGTTCTTCACAATTCCCTGAAGCGTGAAGGTGAAATCCGTGAAGACCGTGGAGAGTATCAAGAAGGAATCAGCAATCCCAAGAATCTTGAAGTCTGTTCTGAAAAGCTTTATGAGCGGTCCGTCGAACGGAGTGTCCGTAAAGACGAAAAGGAAATCCACAAACGCGAAGAGATACCAGTCTATGCTCGCATAGTACAGCGCGGTCGAGACCGTCGCCACGTCGATGTCCACAGTGAAAACAGGAACGACGGCGCACAGAATGGACAACACGGACATCAAATGCAGAGTCGCCATGTACTTCGATATGCGATTGTTGTGAGACGCTGAAATGAATATGCATACGATTGAAAGCCCTATGACCACAAACGCGCAAATTAGAAATATGCTCCTCAATTGTTCTCCGAATGGTCCTTTGCCTATTTCCATTTTAACATCGATACGCCCAAAAATGTACCGATGAAATCAGATATTCCATTCCACAGTTCAACGGCGGATGATTTTGAGCCTGTCGCCAGGGCATTTCTCGAAATATTCGCGCACCCGCTTCCTTGAGTCGTCGTTGTCGGACGCGTTGAGCATCTGGCTCTGGAAATAGTGCGCGAAACTGAAATTCAGGCAGTAGTAGGCGAAGAAGCGCCTGAGCCTGGTCTTCCAGAATTCCTCCGGCTGGCACTCCTCAACATCGTCGATGAAATCGAGCGCGACCTTCTCCGCGTCCACCTCGAACGACTCCCCCTCCTTCATGCGTATTTCCTTGAAAATCCACGGCTTCTGGGCTGCCATGCGGGCGACCATCACGCCAGAGCAAGCGGGAGCGGCCTTCACGGCGGAATCGTAGCTTGAAAAATCCTTGATGTCCCCGTTCAATATTATCGGAACATTCGGGAAACGCTCCGTCAAATCGTCCACGAAATTCCAGCGGGCGTGCTCCCTGTACTTTTCCTTCTTCGTCCTCGGATGGAGCGTGAGCATCTCCACCCCGCAATCGACAAGCATCGAGCAAAAATCGAAAAGCCGCTCCTCGGTGTATTTGTCGTCGCCGAGCCTCATCTTCACCGAAAGGCGTTTCTCACGGCCGTCCGCGCCCTTCTCTTCCTGCAGGGACTTCTTCACAAGGCGCACCATCTTTTCGGTCTCGCTCCAGTCCTTCGTCATCCATGAAATTCCGGCTCCGGTGTTGGCGATTTGGGGAGCCGAGCAGCCCATGTTCAAGTCCACGCCGATTCCGTCGAGCGGAGCGAGGATTTTTGCGGCGTCGCCCATCTTCTCCGGGTTGTTTCCGGTGAGCTGCCAGACGATTTTTTTTGGCTCCGGGCCAGCCATCAAGTAGAATTTCTCCCACGGCCCCATGTTCAAGAGGGAGCCTGCGTTTATCATCTCAGTAAAATATTCGTCGCAGCCGCCGAACCTCGCCACGCAGCGTCTGAAAGCCTCGTGAGAGAGAGTCGCCATCGGCGCCAAAATGAGTTTCTTTTCGTTTTCCATAAGACTGACAATTTTAACAAATGGCGAAGAATTTACACAGACGAATCTTTAGGATAATCTTCTTCCGTCTATGTTTTTAGACAATAGTGCGCGGTGCCGTTCTGCATTCAGGCAAGAAACGGTCAAAAGGGAATCAGGATGAAAGCCTGAGCGATCTCGTCACTGTGGGAACGGAGCGAAGCCATTTGTGCCACTGATTTTTCGGGAAGGCGGCAAAGCGATGATGTTCGAGCCAGGAAACCTGCCGCGCATAATGGTACTGGAGAGGCCGGAATTTTTTCTTCGGCTGGAATCCAAAATCACGAGCAATTGATTGTACCGAACGACGACCATCTCGAAAAAGCCGAAAAGACGGCGGCGGGAGGTCGTTTTCCCTATGCGAAATTGCCCTGGTTTTCAGGGCTTTTTTTATTTAAAAAAAATTTTTTCTATTTTGGAGGAAAAAATGAAAAAAATTCTATCTACCGCGGCTTCAATTTTG
Organism: uncultured Treponema sp.; assembly: GCA_946185925.1. GTDB lineage: Bacteria > Spirochaetota > Spirochaetia > Treponematales > Treponemataceae > Treponema_D. The sequence goes on along the minus strand of CAMHLH010000068.1, from coordinate 2,925 downwards.
ATAGCCACATCGCTTGCCTTCGCGGCCGGAAAGAGCGCGGACCAGAAAAAAGCCGACGCCGTAGCGAAGAAAATCGACGCGATTTACGTCCAGAAGTGGACATCGAAGACGGACAAGCAGTGCCTCAACGCAAAAAAGGCGTGGGACAAACTCACGGACGCGCAGAAAGCCCTCGTGGAAGGCGAGAACGCGGATCCTGACTATTTCGGAAGGGACACGGGAGACGCTTCAAAGGACAATCCGCTCAACCAGGACAAAATCGGCGAGAACGAGATTCTGGTCGTTTCGTTCGGAACGTCGTTCAACGACAGCAGGGCGGCGGACATCGGCGGGGTCGAGAGCGCAATCGCGAAGGCGAATCCTTCATGGTCTGTGAGAAGGGCTTTCACGTCGCAGATAATCATGAACCATGTGAACGCGCGCGACGGCGAGAAAATCGACAACATGGAGCAGGCTTTGAACAGGGCCGTGAAAAACGGAGTGAAGAACCTCGTAATCCAGCCGACACACTTGATGCACGGAGCCGAGTACGACGAACTTTCAGCGGCGGTGAAAAAGTACGAGAAGAAATTCGAAGCCGTGGCGATAGCGGAACCGCTTTTGGGACAGGTCGGAAAGGACGCGGCGGCAGTCAACAGCGACAAGGAAACAGTCGCGAAGGCCATCACAGCCGAGGCCGTGAAGAAAGCCGGATTCGGCACATTGGAAGATGCGAAGGCGGCAGGAACAGCATTCGTCTTCATGGGACACGGAACATCGCACACGGCGAAAATCAGCTACTCGCAGATGGCTTCGCAGATGGAAGCTCTCGGATACGAGAACGTGTTCATCGGAACAGTTGAGGGCGAGCCAGAGGAAACTTCGTGCGAGAACGTCATAAAGGCGGTGCAGGCGAAGGGATACAAGAACGTCGTCTTGAGACCGCTCATGGTTGTCGCAGGAGACCACGCAAACAACGACATGGCAGGCGACGACGACGACTCTTGGAAGAGCCTGTTCAAGGCTTCGGGCGCGTTCGAGAAAATCGACTGCCAGATTGAAGGACTCGGAAGAATCCCAGAAATCGAAAGCATCTATGTCTCTCACACGGCAGACGCTTTGAAAGCCTTGGGCGAATCAAAAAAAAAATAAGGTAGCGGCCGGAAAATCGGCATCGCTTTTGGACGGGGAATATGAAGCGAGCTTCAAGACGGACAGCTCCATGTTCCACGTCAACGAAGCGAACAACGGAAAGGGCGTCCTCACAGTCAAGAACGGAAAAATGACGATTCATGTGAGCCTCGCGGGAAAAAGCATCCTGAACCTTTTTTCCGGCAAGGCCAAGGACGCTCCCAAAAACGAACAGAACTGGCTCAAGCCGACCGAGGACACCGTGACATTCAGCGACGGCTCCACGGAAACTGTCTTCGGCTTCGACATCCCAGTTGAAAAACTGAACACGGAATTCGACCTCGCCCTCATCGGAAAGAAGGGCGTCTGGTACGACCACAAAGTTTCTGTCAGATTGGAATAAAAAGGCATGAAAAAATTCACTTTTCTTCTATTAATATGCGCGATTTTTACGCTCGCTCCATTTTCGCTTCAGTCAGAATCGGTGACGGCGAAACTCTCGGGCGGCTCAGGAAAGACAAGAATCGAAAATCCTGTGGAAATCACAAGGAAAGACGGCAAGATTTTCGCCAAGCTGGTCTGGTCGAGCAAAAACTTCGACTACATGATTGTCGAGGGAAAAAAGTATCTGAACGAGAACGAAGGGGGAAAATCCACGTTCACGGTGCAAATCTCGGACCTGTCCAAGAAAACCCAAATCACAGCCGACACAATCGCCATGAGCGTTCCCCACGAAATCGAATATCTGATAGAATTTGAAAAATGAACAGATTCACACCTTTTTTTTTGATTTCCATTCTTCTCCTTGCCTCCTGCGCGAAAAACAACGCGGACGGTGAAGGCAGGGAGACTGACTTCTCAAAACTCAAATTCAAGGAAAAAGTTCCCCTGACATTCGCCGAGCAGTTCAAAATCGAACGCGACGGCGACTACAGCTTAATCACAATCGAAAACGAGGGCCGCTATCTGCTTTTGGCTCCCGGCTGCAACCCGAAAAAAGTCGCGAACCTCCCCGACGGCATAACGGTCATAAAAAAACCGCTCAAAAACGTCTACATGGTTTCGTCGGCTGCGATGGACTATGTGCTAAAAGTCGGCGCGCTCGACTCAATCAGGTTTTCGTCGGTGGCGAAAAGAGACTGGCTGCTTCCAAAAGCGAAAGAGGCGATGGAAAACCGAAAGATAGTCTTCGCCGGAAAATACCGCGCGCCCGACTACGAGCGGCTTCTCTCCGGCAACTGCGGCTTGGCGATAGAGAACACGATGATTCACCACAAGCCGGAAGTGAAGGAGAAGCTTGAGGAAATCGGAATCCCGGTCATTGTGGAAAGGGCAAGCTACGAGAACAATCCGCTCGGCAGGCTCGAATGGATAAAATTCTACGGGGAGCTTTTCGGCAAGGAAAAAGAGGCGGAAAACTTTTTCAAAGCCGAAATGGCGAACATCAAGCCGATACTCAAAAAGAAGAACGAAGAGCAAGGAAAAAGCATCGTTTTCTTCTATATAACATCGCACGGTACCGTGAACGTTAGGAAACCGGGCGACTACATCCACAACATAATAAAACTATCGGGCGGCCGCTACGCGCTCGAAAACATACAACCAGAAGAGGAAAACGCCCTTTCGGCCATGAACTTGCAGTTCGAGGAATTCTACGAGAAGGCACGAGACGCGGACATCATAATCTACAAAACCAACATAAACGGCGACATCAAATATATTGCCGACTTGAAAGAAATCAACCCGCTCTTCATGGACTTCAAGGCCGTGAAAGAGGGGAATGTCTACAGCACGTCAAAGGCATTCTTCCAGGAG
>CAMHLH010000067.1 GCA_946185925.1 uncultured Treponema sp. | reverse complement strand
GTTCTTGATGAAGCCCATTTTTTGGAAAACTCCCTGCCAATACCGCTGGAGCACCATGTTCTGTTCAAGGGAAAAATCCAGGACGAGGCCGTGCTTGTGCCTGTCCTCCGGAATGTGGCTCATTCCAGCCACGCTCCTTTCCCTTATGGAAGCTCTCGTTATGTCCACCCCGTCGAGCAGTATCTCGGTCTTTTTGGAAGACGGCTCAAAAAGATTCTCGATTCCAGTCAATCCCTGAATGAATTCCGACTGTCCGTTGCCGTCGATTCCCGCGATGCAGACAATCTCGCCAGAGCGGACTTCCAGGCCCACGTTCTTCACTGCCAAGTTCTTGTGGATTTTTGAGGCCACGCACATGTTTTTCACAGAGAGAATCGTCCTTCCGGGCCTGCATTCGCCCTTCTCCACGCTGAACTGCACGGAATGCCCGACCATCATGCGGCTGAGCTCTTCCTTTGAAGTCTCCTTGATGTCCACCGTCCCGATGTACTTGCCCTTCCTCAAGACGGAGCACCTGTCGGAAACTGCCATTATCTCGTTCAACTTGTGCGTGATGAAGAGAATCGACTTTCCCTCGGTAGCCAGATTCTTCATTATCTGCATCAACTCGCCGATTTCCTGGGGGGTGAGAACCGCGGTCGGCTCGTCGAAAATCAGGATTTCGTTGTCGCGGTAGAGCATCTTGAGGATTTCCACGCGCTGCTGCATCCCCACCGTTATGTCCTCGATTTTCGCGTCCACATCGACCGCAAGTCCGTACTTCTCGCTCAATTCAAGAATCTTCTCTCGCGCCTTCTTCCTGTCGAGGAAAATCCCCTTCATCGGCTCGGTCCCAAGAATGATGTTGTCCAAGACCGAAAGGACTTCAACGAGTTTGAAATGCTGGTGGACCATGCCGATTCCAAGAGAAGTGGCGTCGTTCGGATTGTCGATTCTGACCACCTCGCCGTTCTTCCTGATTTCGCCCTCCTCCGCCTTGTACAAACCGAAAAGGACGCTCATCAAAGTGGACTTTCCGGCACCGTTCTCGCCCAAGAGAGCGTGAATCTCCCCCCGTCTAAGCTGAAGCGTTATGTTGTCGTTCGCGACGATTCCCGGAAAACGCTTGGTTATGTTCAGCATCTCGATTATGTATTGCGACATCTGTCCTCCTCAAGTTAAAAAAAAGAGCCATTTTCAAGTGAAAACAGCTCCTTGTATCTCCATGCAGGTTTTATTTGATGTTCGGATATTGATTCAACGTTATCGAATGCATAGGAGCCTCGGCAATTTCATCCGAAATCTCGATAGTCTTGTTGAAGATGTCCGCCACGAGCTTCTTGTAGTCGTCGACGCTGAAATTCTTCATCGTCCAAGTTTCGACAGGAAGCTGCACATAGTTCGCGTCGATGTCCGTCGCAGAAACGAGTCCGAGCGACTCGACCTTTCCAGAATACGCACTCCAGTTTCCATCTTTTATGGCGGACAGGACAGATTTCACAGTCGCGCCCAAGCCCTTCATGGCGGAAGTGACGCACATACCCTCGCCGTAATCGTTTATCTGGGCCGTCTGGTCCGTATCGACTCCGATGACCTTTCCGCCGTTGTCCTTCGCGGCATCCGCGGCAGAGTTCCAGATTCCGCCACCGCAGGCGAAGACGACCTCGACTCCCCTGTTCTTGTACCAACCGTCCATGAAGGCCTTAATCTGCTGGTCTCCGTAGAACTGACCGCCGTAGACGTACTCGACAGTCACCTTGTCGGCGATGCCCATTTCCTCGGCAGCCTTGTTCACGCCCTGGACAAAGCCGAATCCGTAGCGGACCACGGCCGGAACCGCCATTCCGCCAAGGAATCCCAAGTGGGTGAAGCCCTCCTTCACAGCGGCGTATCCTGCCATGAAGCCCGGAATCTCCTCTTTGTAGACGGCGCAGAAGACATTCTTCGGAAGAACCCAACCGTTCTTTCCCGCAGCCGAAGCCGCGCTCATTATGTCGAATTCGCTGACGTCCAAGCCGATGAAGGTCACGTCCTCGTTCAATTCGGCGGTCTGGACGATGGCCTCGGCGAACAAGTAGCCTGGAAGAACAAGCACATTGTACTCGTCCTGAATCGCGGCGTTTATGGAAGCCACACGGTCAGCGGTCGAATCGCCAGCCGGCTTGTAGTAGTTGAACTGAATCGAAGCAGACTCGCAGAATTCTTTGCTGGCCGCGTATGTCGTCTGGTTGAAGGACTGGTCGGTGATGTCGCCCGAATCCGTCACCATCGCGACTTTCATAGGAACGGCTTCCTCAGTTTTTGAAGCGGCCGCGGCCTGTGAAGAATCGGCGTTTTCCGACGCAGCCTGCTCCTTTTTCCCGTTGCATGAAACAAATGTGAAAGCCGCCAATGCCACGGCCATCACCGAAACGATGATTTTTTTCATAAAAAAACCTCTAAATAAAAATGAATTGCCGAACATTATATTTCCAATCCACATCGGAAAACAACTGAACGGCAAAAGAAATCATTCCCCCCGAGCGACAACGAAATTATCGAACAGGGCTATTTTTTGTCCGCAGTTTTTTCCAAAGCGGCATCCTTCTCGAACACTTTCAGGAATTCGGACACCTTGTACTCGGAATTGCCAGCCAAAAGCGACAGTTTCTTGTACATCTTGAGGATTCTCGAAGCCTTCCTGCTTCCCGAACCGAGCATCAAAATCTCGTGGACAAGGAAGAGCGACGACTCCATCAATTCCTTGTTGAACCAGACGGTTCCGTCGTATTCGTTCGCGCCAACCAAAAGCCACGCGTTCTTGGGCTCCGTCAGAATTCTCGCCACAAGCCCGCTCGATTCAATCTCCTTTTCCTTCGGAGTGAGCTTTGGCAGCTTAGACGAAGAAATCAGGAACGCGCGCTGGAAGAAGTTGCAGATGAACTTCTCCGAAACATTCGCGGACTTGAGGAAGTCGGACACTTTCCTGTAGAGCGACCAGTTTGAAGCGAACCCGCGGACGGCAAATTCCGAGAGCATGGAATAGACAATCGCGAAAATCACGCCCTCTTTCTGTTCTATTAAACCACCCGCCATGAAGGTCTTGGCAGATTTTGTGTTGACCGCAATCTCCTTTTCCACGACGGCTGAATTCTTCCGTATCTCCACGGCGATTTTGACGATTTTGGAAAGCTTCCTCTTGAAAGCCACGAACAACTTCTCGGAAGAAGGGAATTTTCTGATTCTCTTTTTTGTCTTTGATGATGCGATTTCAGACTTGGCAGTTTCGATTGCCTTCTCGTAGAAAGCGACGACAGCTTCCTTCGCGATTTCAGAGATGATTTTTGCGTTCGCCCTCTTGATTTTGGCCTTTCTGAGCTGCTTTGTGGTGAGGGTGAGCGAGCACAAGGCCTCCTCGAATTTCTCGCTGAAGATTTTCTCGAACGCACTGTACAAGTCCTTGTAGTGGAGTTCCTGCCATGCGATTTCCAAATCCGCGATTCCACGGCCGTCCAAGAACGAACAGAGTGTCGAGAGTTTTCCGTCAACGTCCTGCTCCTGCCTGAACTCAAGGAGAATCTGCGTCTCGAAGCCGTTCAAGCCGATGAACATTCCCTGCTCGTGTATCTGCCTGCAGTTCCTGATGAACCAAAGCCCCGAACGCTGCTCCCTGAAAACGACATAGTAGTCGTCGCGCGAAGAAAGCCCCAGCCCCTCGGCGATTGAGCGGGAGACCAGCTTCTTGTCGTTGTCGCCGGGACCTGTCTTCACTGCGTACTCGCAAGACTGTTTTATCCAGCCGCTAGCCCGCTCGTACTTGTTGTTGTAGAAGACGACCGAATATTCAGAGCCTGCCCTGTTCGAATATGCGAAGACGTTCTCGTTCACCACGCCGTTGTTCCACACATCGTAGAAGAGAAAGTCCTCCACGCCGGAGAAGAGATAGCGTTTGTGAAGGAGCGGGAAAATCTCCCTCCTGTGCCTGTCCATGAGGTAGCCGTCCGGGGTCTCGTCCCTGTACGCCCTCGTGTACTCCATTCCGTACTTCTCCTCGAAGCCCTCGAGCTGGCCGTGCCCGAACATCGGCAGGCCCGGCATCGTGCACATGAGGGTGCAGACGCCGAAATACTTGTCGCCCTTTCCGAACTGCGCCACGGCAGTCTCCTCGTCAGGATTGTTCATGAAGTTCACGTACCGCTTGAGAACCTGCGGGTCGAACTGTATCGTGTTCTTCACAGTCGCCCTGTACTTGAAGTTCTCCTCTTTCTTGAGCATGTTCATGAAGGCGGAGTTGTAGACGCGGTGCATTCCCAAAGTGCGCGTGAAGTAACCTTCCATCATCCAGAAAGCCTCGGCGAGAAGGAGCGTGTCAGGCACCTCCTTCGCGACCCTGTCCACGACCTCGCGCCAGAATTCCTGGGGAATCGCTTCGTCGAACTGCCGCGCGCTCAAGGCGAACTCGCTTCTCGTCGCGATGTCGCCGCCCTTGCCGGGTTCGGGGTACCAGAGGCGTTTTATGTGCTTCTTGGCCAAAACCATCGCCGCGTCGAACCTGATAATCGGGAAGTTCCTGGCCACATGGAGAATCTTCTGCATGACCTCCTCCCTCGCCTGCGGGTTCAAAAAGTCGATTTGGGCGGTGTCGTTCCACGGCATTCCGGTTCCGTCGTTTCCGTGGTAGATGTAGCGGGTGTCTCCGGTCTGCGTGTCCACGCGCTTGAAGACTACGGCGCAGTCCTCTTTAGAATAGTAGTGGTCCTCAAGGTAGATTGCGACACGGGAATCGTGGCTCAGGTTCACGCCGTTGAACGTGTACTGCGGGAACGGATTGTCGCGCCTCTGCACGAAAAGGTCAGGCTTCTCCACGACCCATTTCGCGTCCATTCCCGTGTGGTTCGGCACCATGTCCGAAGCGAGCCTGATTCCCCTCTGCCAGAGCCTTGTCCGAAGGTTCTCAAGCGACCTCCAGCCTCCAAGGTTCTCGGCGATTTCGTAGTCTTCGAGGGAGTACGCGCTAGCCGCCGCCTCCGGGTTTCCGCAAATCTGCTTTATGCGCTGGCTCGCACTTGAACGTTCCCAAAGGCCGATGAGCCACAACGCCGTGAAGCCCTCGTCGCGGAGAATGTCCAATTCCTCGTCGGGAATCTGGTCGAGCCTGTGGATGTCCCTGTCGTATTTCTTTGAAAGCTGGTAAAGCCAGACGAGGACGGTCTTCGCCATCAAGACGACTTTCGGCATCCAGTCCGAGTCGGCGGAGAAACGCTCGTACTCTCGCATGAGATAGTCGTAGTTCGGAGGCGACATGTCTGGACTGCCGCCGTTCGTCGGATGCCACTCAGGCTTCCACTCCTCGCTCAGGATGTCGATTCCTCCAAAGAGGCGGCGGAGCCAGTAGTCCTCGCCCTCGCCCTCGCCCGGAAGGAAAAGCTCCGCCCAGTGGACGCGCACATAGTCTAGCTGCTGCTGCAGGTTGTCCGGAGCGAAGAGGATAGGCTCCCGCAGGAACGAAATCAAGTCGTGGCCGAAAGTTCCGAAATACGGAAGTTTCTTGAAGAACGCCTGAATCTGCTTCCACGCCTTGTTGTACGTCTCGTTCTCCTTCAGGTTCGATTCGTCGAAGAGGATTCCGAAAGGCTTGAACGCCGGGTTCTCATTCGCGATGTGGAGCATCACCATCTCTTCGAGGGTCTGTTCACGGTTCGTCCTGACTCGGCCGGTCTTCCTCTCGGTCATCTCCGTGTTCAAATATTCCTCAATCGAGCACTCGCCCTTGTAGACGCAGGTCGGTGGGAATTCCGAGCAGAACTGAAAAAGCATCTTCTCTATTTCCGCCTCGCCCAAGGAAGCCTTCAAATCGGAAAGCAGCTCCTTGAAGGCGTTCGGGTATTTCTGTCTTCTGTAGACGTAGCAGGCGAGGTGGAAAATCTCGTCCAAAAGCCCCATCGCGTTGAGTGTGCCGGCCGAAACCTGTGTCTTGTTCTGACTGACGAGATACTTGTTGAATTTCACGGCGAACGCGCGCACGGCTCCGATATTGGCGAGTATGACATTTCCGCTCGACTGGTAAAGCTCGGACGAAAATCCGCAGGCGTCGCGCACGGCCCGCGAAATGTGAAATTCATTGTAAGAATACTTTTTCATATTTTTCCTCTCTTTAATTCTTGTTCTATTTATTCACTCATTGTGGATTTTAACTATGCGGTTGATTTTGTCCATTAGAGCGTCGTTCTCGCAAAGTTTCTCCACGGAAACAGGCATTCTCCAAGTCCAGTTGAATTCAGAAACGGTGCCGGGAATGTTGATTCTCTCGTCCTCGGCGTTATCCAGATAGAGGGAGCCGTCCAGATAAAGCCAGTCCTGAAGCGGATTCACGAACCAGACCCCATTCGCCGTGGCACATTGAGAAAGGACGAATTCCGCCACCGTCGGGTCGAACCTCCGTCCCCAAATGGCAGCGTCCTGGGAGTCCAAGTCGAACGACTGCTCGGAGGCTTTCCTCTTTTGAGTCCTGGATTTGCTCTTGCGGCTTTCGATTATGAACTGGCAGAAAGCCTTGGTCGAATCCTTCTCCGTGTTCCACCACTCGCGCAAAGTCGAAGAGTCGTGGACGCTGGTCGTCACCAGGCTGAGCTTCCTGTATTTTTTGAAGTCCAAGAAAGGCTGGCCATCAACGCCCCAGTCCCTGCACCAGCGGACGACCTTCAAGCCCAATATGCCGAATTCGTCCATGACTTTTGGCATGCAGTCCATCGAAACGCCAAGGTCCTCTCCGCAGGCCACCATGTCCGTTGTCGGTATTATCGCGGAGAAAATCGTCTCGGCCTGCTTCTTCCATTGGTTCTCCTGCTTTTTGTTGTTCTTGGCGAAAAGGTCAAGGAGGACGTCCCTCTCAGCTTGATTCAAAGACGCCCATGCCCTTGTTTCGGCGAATTTGAAGTTCGGAACAAGCTGTCCCCTCTTCACCTCTATCATGGTCCTGTTCTTCCACCAGCGATAGAAAAGGCCCTTGATGTCGTCCTGCAAATCCTCGTCCAGCTCGAAGCCTTCGAGGGAGACATTCTTCAAGTCGGCAGTGGACTTGAAGTCCCTTTTGAACAGCCAAAGTTCCTCGTGCCCGATTCTCTCGCAGAAAAGGGAAAGTATGGCGTGTGCCTTGTCCAAGTCACCCGTCTTCCTGAAAACCATCTCCGTGGAAAGATGCGGTTCCCTGAGCCAGCGGATTCTCTCCTTTGAAAAACCGAGCTTCTCAAGCGACTTTTCCGATATCGGCGAGAAAGGAACTGTCGCTCCAAGCTCGGCGGTCTCCTCGCCCTCGTTCGTTGCCCAGAAGCGGAAGAAGCCCGGCAAATGGTCGAGCCGGTAGGCTCCGAAAAATTCCGCGGCACGCAGAAGGCGGTCCTTCCACCACGAAAAGCCCTCTTTTTCCTGGGAAGCCCAGTCGTAGACGGGAAAGCCCCAGCTCTGCCCGGTCGGATTGTCGCCGTCGGGAGGAGACCCCGCCCGCAGCTTCATGTTGAAGATGCCGGGATTTCCCCAGACATCGCAGGAATCCTCGTTCAAAAGAATCGGAATGTCGCATTTCAGCGTGATTCCAAGAGAGCGGACTTCGTTGGACACCTTCAGAAGTTCCTTGTAGGCGACGAACTGTTCCCAAGCGTAGAATCTGTGCTCAACAAAAAGGCTGTCGTCGTTCCATCTCCTTAGAATCTCCTCCTCAGAAAGATTCTTGTCCTCGACGGGCCAATTCTTCCACCCCGCCTGCATGTGCTTGTGCTTGAGGTTCTTGAAGACGCAGTAGGGCTTGAGCCACCTTGCGTTTTTGTCCACAAAATCATTGTACTCGCCAAGATATCTGCACGAATTGCCCTTGTCCACGTTTATCATGACGCGGAAAGCCTTGCGCAGCAGAGCGTCCTTCAGGTTCAAAATTCTCTGATAATCGAATCTCTTGGCGTCGGAAAGCGAAAGAAGCTCATCGTAAATCCGCTTGAATTCAGGGTCCTTAGAATAGCAGCTCTCGAAATTCGAAAGCCGCGTGAGGTTGATGTAGATTGGATGAAGAGCGAACGCGCTCAATGAACTGTATGGAGAACTCTGGGTTCCCGTGTCCAAGACAGGCAAAAGCTGAATTACGGAAAGACCAGAATTTTTGCAGAAAAGGGCGAACCGCTTCAAGGAAGTGTATTCACCGATGAAAGGAGAGTTTTCAGTTCTCAATGCACCTAACGAAACTGCAACCCCGGTAGACCTTTTGATTTTGTTTTCCATGCCACTGAATTATAACATGGAAATCGCCCCACCGCAGAAAAAACTATCGCCATTCCGCAAATGACGGACACGGCAGGACAATTCTACTCGTATTTCTTGAGCCAGTCGGAATGGAGCCTGTCGTATTCTGCCTGGAACTTTCCGTAGTCGTTCTCGAAGGCGCATTCCCTCTTGTGGGTCAGCCAGATTATCGAAAAAGAAGCCCTGTCTATGTCCATCTCGTCCCTGAAAGCCAGCTTGGAAGTCTCCAAATCGAACGTGTAGTCGACATCCTTGACGAGCTTCTTCCCCTCGAAAAGCACAAGGGGGTCGTCGCAGGCGTTCGCGTGCAGGATGAAGACGGGGGGATTTTGATAGACGCCCCTCACATGGTAGGCGGAGTTCTTGTCGCCTCCGCCATTGAGTTTCAACTCTCCGGTCGAGGAATCGTATTCGAATGATGAAGAATCAATCTGCTCACCGCCCGTCCTCGAAAGCTCGTCGTAGACAGAGAAGCCGCCGGAGGCAGCCAGTGGCATTTTCCCCACGAACTTTATTTCAGAGAACACGCAGGTCGTGTAGACACCCCCGTCCTCCGAAAGCGTGGTGTTCACGAACGTCGTGGTTTCGTCGTCGACCAGCAACTTCTTGGACGACCCGCAGGAAAAAAACAACAATGAAGCAAGAACCGAAATCGTCAAATATTTAGTGCGCATGATTGATATTATAACGAATTATCAAATGTTGTTTGGCGATAGGGATTCCGAAATAGGATTTACATCAATCCTAGCCTATGATTCACTTTTCAATCGCTTCTACAGAAACAAGTTCGTAGTAAAAATTTTTCCACGCATCGCCATTTCCTGCACAATCACCAAGATAGGAGCGAATATCGTCCAAACTTACTTCTCCATTGTCATCATATACCCAGTCTTCAAATGCATTGTCTATATCGTTGGATTCCAAAAGATCATTGTACGCTTTCTCATAGAGCTTGTTGTCGTGATAGTATTGGAGTGCGCCCTCTTTGGTGTTGAACACAGCGACAACCTCTTTGCCAAAGCCGTAGTCATCGCCCCGCATTTCGTACATCGCTTCGCGCATACCGTACTCGTAGCCATTTTTCACATAGAGCAGAACCCATTTGCAGCCCTCACCATCTTTTGGATAGTCAGTTTCGATAAACGAGAGTTTCTCGTCTTCCGTCCATTCTCGGTCAAATTTCTTGTCTTCTGTCCGTTCTTGGTCAGGGTTCTCGTCTTTCGCATTCTGTAACGCAAGCGACGTGCAACCATAGAACGCCCCATCGCCGATTTTCGTGACGCTCGGCGGAATCTCCACAGACGAAAGCGACTTGCACCCATTGAACGCATAACTGCCGATTTTTTTGACGCTCGACGGAATCTCAACCGACTCAAGCGACTCGCACCAACTGAACGCACCCTCGCCGATTTCCGTGACACCGTCTGGGATTGTGATTGAACTGCTCTGACTTGTGCAATACAGAACCTGATTATCTTTTATTGCGACACCGTTCTTTATCGTGAGAAGAGGATGCGAAAGCTCGCTGATGTTGCAGTTTTTGAATGCCTCCTTGCCGATTTTCGTGACGCTCGGCGGAATCTCCACCGACGAAAGCGACGAGCAACCATTGAAAGCCTCCTTGCCGATTTCCGTGACGCTTGACGGAATCTCCACCGACGAAAGTGACTTGCAACCATTGAAAGCCTCCTTGCAAATTTTCGTGACGCTCGGCGGAATCTCCACAGACGAAAGCGAC
>CAMHLH010000066.1 GCA_946185925.1 uncultured Treponema sp. | reverse complement strand
GCAGTGTTATATCGCCACGTGTATTGGAATTGCGAAACAAAATCCAGAGCAAGGATTATCTGGATTTCGCAGTCCAGCGTATAGCGCAGGTGTTGAGTAGAAGAATAGTCGAAGACAACGGACGCCGTTCTCAGCGAGGCCTTTATGAACCAAAATGACGCTTCTTACTCAAATGGACGACGACGCAGCCAGCGCAGGAACGAGCGCAAGGTCGTGAGAAAAAACGAGCACAGAAACGAGCGACAAAAAAAATCCAAGGAAAAACGCAACAGCAACAAAGAGAGCTATTCTTCAAAGAAATTTTCAGTGAGAAGAATGACCCCCCTGCAGAAGGAAATCAAGCAGATGCTCCAGAAGGAGCTGATTGAAAATGAAAACGCAATCAAGGCCTTTAGGTCGGAGACGAAAGTGTGCGAGATTTGCGGCAGGGTGATTTCTCCAGAGGACATCGGTAGTGCTGTTTCCAACAGGGAGACTGGAAATCCCGCCCACTTCGACTGCGTTTTGAAGCAGATTTCCGAGCGGGAAAGTCCCGGCCCGAACGAGAAGGTCACTTACATAGGGCAGGGCAAATTCGCCGTCCTGCATTTCGAGAATCCGCATGATTTGAAGCGTTTCACGATAAGGCGGACAATCGAGTGGGAGGACAGGGACAACCGGCTTGAGTGGAGAAACGAGATGGCAGGTTTGTTCAGCCAGATAAAATAGGGCGGCATGATTGCCCAAAAAAGAAGCGGAGATTTTTGGTCTCCGCTTTTTTGTTTTTCTGACTGTCAATTTCCGAACAGTGTTGAGATTGTGCTTCCGATTCCCTGGGAAGATGTCGCCGCTTTCTTTTCAGGGCCGTTGTCGTTTTTGTGCACGGTTCCCGGAAGAGTCGGCGCCATGAGGATTTTTCCGCTTCCCCTGTACACGTTCACAAGCCCTTCGCCACCGATGGCCGAACCCAAAAGCGATTTTCCCGATTTTTCCACGGTGAATTCCAAGGACGAAGACCACGCTATTGCCATGTTGCCGTCTATCTTCACAACGTCGTTGGAGATTTCGAATTCGATGAGCTCCTCTCTCGGGACCGGGCTTTCAAGGACCGCGTAACCGTTGCCCGAAAGGCAGAGGTTGAACAGTCCTTCCCCTCCAAGTACCGCGGAGGAGATGTTCTTGCGGCTGATTACCCTTTCCGAAACGCTGTCTTCGCAGGCGAGGAACAGCCCGTCGTTAAGCACGATTCCGCTTCCCCATGAAGCGACGTTCTCCAGAAGAAGGAAGTTGTAGGTCGGTTCCAGCATGATGTAGCCTGTTCCCCGGTAGACGGGCTTGATTGCGGATTCTCCTGTGACGGCTCCACCCACGAGCTTGCCGAGAAGGTTTCCGACTCCTTTCACGCCGCTCTCCTGCTGGATGTTTCCCGCTGTCCACTGCATCGCCCCAGCCTGGACCCTCACGGCTCCGTTCTCCAGGTCGCAGAAGACTTGGCGCTTTCGCACGTTCATTTCCTTCATGAAATAGGCGAAAAGCGATTCTCCAGGACTTACGCTCATGTCGTTCTGGTGCTCGAAAATCGCGAATGGGCCACCCTGCGCAATTTGGGCGATGTTCTTGTTGTTGAAAAGGTTGTTGATTCTTACTGAAGTTGAAGACATGGCTTTCCTCCTGGACAAAAAAAATCCCTGGAAAAACCAGGGTTGCCGAGAACCGGACTCGAACCGGCACGACCAATGCGGTCAGGGGATTTTAAGTCCCCGATGTCTACCATTCCATCATCTCGGCTTGCGTTCTTTTGTGAATACATCGTTAATTCTATCAAAAAAGCGGGCTGTTTTCAAGGAGAAAAACATCAAAGCGGGATGTAGGTGGCTTTTGAGCCGGGCAGATGGTCGAGAATTTCCTCGCAGAAGTCCTCGTATTCCTGCCGGCTTGTGAGAACCCAGAGAATCTTCGCGGAGTATCCGCTCAGTTTTGGAATCTCCGCGTAGCCGTCCGTGAAAACTATCAGGCCGTCGTACATCTTGTGTTTTTCGTAGTAGTCGATTGCCGGCTGGAAGTCGGTTCCGCCACGGCCGGTGATTTCCACTTTCGACTTCGCCTTTTTGAGTGAGAGGACTTCCTCTTTCAATTCCGCGTCGAACTGGATGACGTCGATGGTCTTTATTCCGTATTTGAAAAAACGGTTCACTATCGAAAAGAATTGCTTGAGGGCTTCGTCCGATATGGAGCCGCTGGTGTCCACCGCGACCAAAAGTCCCGTTGTGAAGTCGCTCTGGCTTCCCATGTACGAAAAACCGTACCTCCTGTTCGGCTTCATCCTCGTGAGCTTCCGTTTTGACGACAGAATCGACGCCCTGAACATGCTGAGCATCCTTCTGTAGTCCATCTGTATGACTAGGCTGGCTTCGATTATCTGCTTGAGGTCGCCGCTTATGCTGCCCCAGCTGTTCGATGTTTGTGCCTTCTCTATTTCCGCGTTCACTGTTTCGGCGGCTTCGTCGTTCTCTTCCCACAGTTCCGCCGTCTGGAAACTCGCCATGAAGCCGTTTTCGTCGCTCTCTTCATCGTCTTCGGCGGCTTCTCCATTTTGCAAGGCGGCTTTCGAATCTTCTGCGTCTGAATCTTCTGCTTCGCTTTTTTCCATGAGCGTCAGTGAGAAGTCCTTCAGCTGCTCCCGGAGCTTGTTCAGAAGTTTTGCGTAATATTCCTCGTAGCAAAGTCCGTTCGGCAAGTCGAAATCCGCAGGCGAGCGGAGCTTTGTCTTCGGGGAGGAGAAAAAACTTGCAGAGTCCTTTATCGTCGAGTCCTGGATTGTGATGTCGCTCGCCAATGCCAATGCCGCGAAATTTGGGCAGACGGGCATCCTCTGGTACGGATGCTTTAGGATTATCCTCACCACTTCGATTTTGAGGAGGTCCGCAATCTGCTTGCCGTCCATTTTTTCGAGAAGTTCTGGGTTGTATTCAATCCGCATTCTTCCGCACCGGAATGGAATTTTCATCTTCCTGTTCTCCGTCAGCTTGTGCGTGCAATAGACTCCGAAGAGGAGAGGCTCCTTCAAGAACCATTCTTCCGCGATTTTCGTTATGATTTTTCCGGGTTCTTCCGCTTTCTCTGCCATTTTTTTACGCTTATATTGAATCCACGAACTTGATGATTTTTGACTGGAGTTTCGGTGCGTTCAGCATTGTGAAAGCCACTGCGTGCGGGTATGCGCCGCCCGTGAAGAGGTTCGCGAAATGCCCCATCGCCTCCTGCTTCATCTCCAGTATCAGAAGGCCGAAGTACGAGTCCAGGTTCTTCGCGATTGTCTTCGTCTTTGACGTGTCGTACTTGTCGCTTTCGATGTAGCGGAAGAGTGATTCGTTCACGATTGCCAAGTCCGGTGTGGAGTAGCCCTTTATCGTGTCCTCCATGTCCTTGAAATTCTGCGTGAGTATCTCGTTCGGCGAGAGAATCCTGTTCGCGCTGAGGGTCGCGAAGAATTTCGTGGCCGCCGGCATTCCGATTATTCCAGCGGAGATTTTTTTGTAGATGTCGTCGCTGGCGTTCGGAACGTTCTTTATTATTTCGGAGAGGCGCTCCCAGCCGCGCCTGTCGGGGGATTTCTCAAGCCCCATGTCCTCCCTCCTCAAACTCGTTCCGTCAAGGTAGTCGGGGTTTTCGGAGATGAAGCGGACTATCCTGTTGTCGATTCCGCTTTTTTCCGCCCACAAGAGCCATTCTGGAACCGACGGCAGAAATTCGAAGACGTTGAAGCGCGAGACGAGGGCCGGGTCCAAGTCTGTGAGCTGGTATTCGTCGCCCGAGTTCACCGCGCTGATGATTCGGCTGCCTTCCGGGAGCTTCTTTCCGGCGAGGGTCTTGTTCAGCGCAAGGTCCATTATGGTCTGGAGAATTTCCGGGCGCGCCCTGTTCAGTTCGTCGAGGAAGAGGACGATGGGCTTTCCGTCGATTGGGAACCAGTAGGGCGGCATGAAGTCTGTTTTTCCGGTGGATTCGTTCTTGTTCAAGAGTCCTATCAAATCTCCAGGGTCGCTCATCTGTCCCAAAAAGAGCGGGACGACCTTCATTCCCTTGGATGCGTAAAAATTCGTCAGTATCTGCGATTTTCCTATTCCGTGCTTTCCCGCCAAAAGTATGTTCTGCGAGGGCGGTGTCAGCTCAAGTATCTGCTTTAGTTCTGCGGCTGTGATTTTTATCATAATGAATAATTTTAAGGTAGAAGAATGGCTTCGGCAATAAATCGAATCGTGGAAAAGCGCGTAATTTTCAGTTTTTTCCAAATCGGATAGAATCGTCGATTATGTTTTCAGACACTCATTTTCATTTCAGGCATTTGGTTCGCGACAGGGGATTGGACGGAAGCGAAATCTTGAGGAAACTTTGCGAGAGGGATACTTTCTTCGGGTTGGACATCGGCACGGAGGCCGACGACTTGATTGAGCGCTTCAACTTTGTGGAGGATGCGAAGGGGAGGCTTTCCGACGACGACAAGGAAAAAGTCGGAGCCTTCCTGCATTATGCTGCCGGAATTTGGCCGTCGACCGAGGAGATTTCCGACAGGTTCGAGAGGATGAAGATTCTCGAAAGCAAGATTTCAAAGCTCGATTCCGGCGTCGTCGCCATTGGGGAGTGCGGGCTTGACCACCACTGGAATCCTTCGGGAGCCGACGGCCGGAGCCTCGACGACTTCGACTCGGCGATGTTCGAGGGGGAGAGGGAGCTTTTCGAGATGCAGATTCAGCTGGCGAAGGACATGGAGCTGCCCGTGGTCGTGCATTCGAGGGACGCGTTCGAGGACACGGTTTCCGTCTTGAAGAACATGGACTACCACAACGGAATCATCCACTGCTACTCGTACGGCAGGGACGAGGCCCGCGTGTTTCTGGATTTGGGCTGGCACATCGCTTTCGGAGGCGCGACGACCTACACGAAGAAGTCGAAGATGGATTCGATGGTGGATTTGCTCAGGTTCGTTCCAGACGACAGGATTTTGATGGAGACCGACGCTCCGTATCTGACTCCCGTTCCTTTCCGCGGGCAGACTAACACGCCTGTTTTGGTCGAATACTGCTACAATTTCGTTGCAAGCGCGCGCGGCGTGACGCCAAAGGCCTTGAGCTGCCTTGTGGACGAGAACATAAAGCGGCTGTTCAAACTGTGATTTTCGTTCTGTTCTGCAATAACGTTCAGTTCTGCAGGCAAAGAATGAAATGAATGGATGCCGACATTGCAATTAAAAAAAACACCGGAATCGTTCGGGCCTCCTTCCAAAGTCGTTTCAAACTTTTGGAGGCGCCGTTCAGTCTCCGGTGTTTTCTTTGTCTCATGGACTGGTCAATTCGAGCCGGCAAAGGCTAGAGCTCTTCCCAGCCGTCTTCGTCGTCGATTTTTTCCTTTACCGCGTCGGAATCCGGCTGAAGGTCTTTCAGGATGTCTCCAGTCTGCTCAGGCTCTTTTTCTTCGTCTTCGCTTCCGCTTTCCACTTCCGTGTAGCCCTTCGCTCTCATCCAGCGGTTGAACTCTGCAAGAATTTCATCGAGCGTCGTCAGATTGTACTTCGTCGAATCCCTGCAGTGTTCCTTGAATTTTTCGAACATTTCGTCGACTTGTGATTGGTTGGGCATTTTTTCCTCCGTTTTTTCGCTTGTTCTGCGGCTGAAATTCCCTCCATAAGAATACAAGGTCAGATTTTCAGCAGGTCGGCGTAGGCCTTGAGCGCTCCGTCAGTGTCGTGCGCGAGGACTTTCTTCGCGAGCTTCTTTCCGAGCTGCACGCCTTCCTGGTCGAACGAGTTTATGTTCCAGACGAATCCCTGGAACATGACCTTGTTCTCGAAGTGGGCGAGGAGCGCGCCGAGGACTTTTGGCGTGAGCCTTTCTCCGTAGATGAGGCTTGAAGGCCTGTCGCCCGCGAACGACTTGTTCGGGTCGTCGTCCTTCTTTCCGCACGCGAACGCCATGATTTGCGCCACGACATTAGCGCAGAGCTTCTTCTGGCTCGTTGAGTCCTCTATTACGACATCGGTGCCCGCCTGGTTCTCCTTGAACGCGATGAACTGGAGCGGAACAATGTCGGTTCCCTGATGGAGGAGCTGGTAGAAGCTGTGCTGGCCGTTCGTTCCAGGTTCTCCGAAAATCACGGGACCTGTGACGTAGTTTATCGGCTCGCCGAAGCGGTTCACGCTCTTTCCGTTCGACTCCATGTCGAGCTGCTGCAGATGAGCCGGGAACCTTGAGAGCGCCTGCGAGTACGGAAGGACGGCCGTGGCGGGATATCCCTGAACGTTCCTTTCGTAGATTCCGATGAGCGCGTCGAGGAGGCTCGGGTTCTTGAGGATGTCCTTGTTCGTCGCCGTCTTGTCCTGCTCCGCCGCTCCGTCGAGGAAGTCCGCGAACACGTCGGCTCCGAACGCCAATGAAAGCACGGCCCCTCCGACTCCCGATGTCGAAGAGTAGCGGCCGCCGATGTAGTCGTCCATGTAGAACGCCGCAAGATAGTCAGGGTTGTGGGCTAGCGGTGAAGTCTCGCTTGTGACCGCTATCATGTGCTTCGCCGGGTTGAGGCCGGCCTTCTTGAGAGCGTCCTTCACGAATGACTCGTTCGTGAGCGTCTCAAGCGTTGTTCCCGACTTGGAGACGAGGATGAAGAGCGAGTGGGCGAGGTCGATTGATTTGAGAACAGCCGCCGCGTCGTCCGGGTCCACGTTCGAGATGAATTTGGCTTCGAGCTTGAACTTGCCGTTCGCCTTCGCCCAGTTCTCAAGCGCGAGGTACATGGCGCGGGGGCCGAGGTCGCTTCCTCCGATTCCAATCTGGACGACCGTTGTGAACTTCTCTCCGCTTGCGTTCGCGATTCTTCCGTCGTGCACTTTCTCCGCGAATTCGGCGATTCTCTTCTGCTCGTTCTTGTAGAATTCCCTCTTGTCCACGTTGTCCGCCGTGACCGCCTTGCCGAGCTGGCCTCTCGTGAGCTGGTGGAGGACGAGCCTCTTCTCTCCGGTGTTGATTACGGCTCCGTTGTAGAGCTCCTCGAATTTCTCCGTGAGCTGGGCTTCCGCAGCAAGCTCCTTGAGGACAGAGAGCACTTTTTCGTCAACCTGTTTAGCAGCGTAGTTGTAGACGAGGCCCGCAGCCATCGGAACCGAGCATGACGCGACCCGCTCCGCCGCCTTGTCGCCGGAAAGCTCTTTCGCCACCGAGACGGCTCCTTTGAGCGACTGGAGCTTTTTGTAGGATTCAAGTTTGTCTAGGTTTTCCCAAGAAATTGCCATTTTTGTTTCTCCTGAAAAATGATTTTGTTGAAGTTCCCTATATTTTAACACGGAAATCGGCGTAAGACGAATTTTGAATTTCGATTGACGCAGTTTTTAAATTTTCAGATTTCAGTTTTCAGTTCCACTTGAGGTCGAAGAACGCCTCCAGGTTCGCTTCCGTGAGCGCGTCCACAAAATCCTGCTCCTTCGCAGACTCTTCCAGGGGCTTTATCGCCCGGCTCCTGACGACCCAGTATCTAGCTCGCCTTGCTTCGGGGTAGTCCTGCAGGATGCGGATTGGGTTCTCCAAGTCCCCAGCGTCGATTTTCTTCTGCTTTTTCCTGTTTTCGTTCGTGTGCCTCAGAAGCCTCGAAAATCCGTCCATGTCCACGATTTTGGCTGTCTGCAGCCACTGGTTGTATTCAATCCAGTTCACGAGAGTGAGTGTGTTCAGCGCGTCGGCGTATGCCTTTCGGGTGTCGAATCTGCCTCTCAGCTCCGCGTCCCGCTTCTCCTCGTATTTCCTTTTCGCGCCCTCAAGTTCGTAGCCTGGAAATTCCTTCCTCACCGACCTCTCGTATTCCTTCTCGAACATCGCCTTTACGGACGGGGTGAGCTCTTCGCTCGGCTTTCCGAGCATGGCTGTCGCGTGGAGTTCTGTCTGTATCGGAAATTCGCCCATGGAGAAGAGCCTGTCGAGCGAATATTCGAGCTGCTTGAAATCCAGCGGCTTGTCGCTAGTCCGCTCGAAGTTCAGGACAGGGTTTATCGCGTAGACTCCAGCCACGCTGTCGGACGTCCTCACGGCTCCAATCGCTTCGAGTTTTTCGCGGTATGTCCAGAGGTTTCCGCTCACTCCGAGTACGCACGCGTAGCCGCCCCCGAAATTCTCTCCGTAGACGTAGATGGCGCCCGCTCCCTCTGGCAGCAGGTCGGAATTCCACTGGACGTACCTGAGGGCCGCCTTGAAGTCCGTGGTGTCCTCTCCGCCCGCGCGTATGACGACCCTCTTGTATTTCGTGTAGTCTTCTGAAGCCTCCGAGTATTTCTTGTCGGGGTGCTGCTTCTTCGTCTTTGTGTCGATGTTGAAGACGAAAATCGGCGCGAACTTGACTTCTTTCGTGCCCAAGACCGTGTAAGTTCCGTCCTTGTTCCGCCTGGTCTCGAAATAGCATTCGGGGACGTAGATTGAAAGACGCTCGTAGTAGGCGTTCTTCGGTTTTCCGCAGTACTGGATTCCGAGCTGGTAGTAGATTTTCTTCTCTCTGTTGAAGAGCCACTTGGTCATGTCGATTTTCCTAAGTCCGGCCTTGGCCTCCACCCGCTCTTCCTTTTCTTCTTCTTCTGCACAATCCGTGTTCTCTTCGCTCTTTTTCGTTTCCTCCGCGCTCCTTGTCACTGCCGAGTGCCTTGAAGAAAGCGCGTTGAGTTCATGGAAACTGTTTTTGCCCGAGAAATTGAAAAGTCCGGATGCAAAAAGCGAGGCCGACAAAAAAAATCTGACAGTCTTTTTCATTTTTCTATTCCCCTTATCCATTCAATCAAATTGTCCTCTGGGCTTCCTGAGAGTTCGGCTTCCGTTTCCGCGCTTTCCCACACCGCCTTGAAGTCGACTTCCGCGCCTGCCTCTTCCAGCTCCCGCTTGAGCGTCAGGATTTTCGCGATGGGGTAGCCGCTGTTGAAAAGTCCTACCCTGAACCTGAAAAAGTCCGCTGTCGGCTCTGTTGTCGGCTCTGTCGGCTTGATTGAACGCGTCTCCGCCGGACGCTCGCCCGTGTTTTCGGCTCCGCTTCCGACTGCCGCTTTCAGTCCATGTTCGTCGGTGACTTTCGCTTTTCCGCTTCCGCTGTCGTATTCTAGCCAGGCCGCTCCGCCGCCCTTCCGTGAAAGGTGGTTGAGGGCGGCCGTGTAGTCCTCCGCCGTGTCGAAAATGCCCTTGAGCTCGCGCTCCCGCTTTGCCACTTTCTCGTTGTATTCCGCCTCTTCGTTCGGGTTCGGAATGCCCCTTCTGGGTTTCCTGACGATTTTTCCCTCGAGCATTCCCTTTTCGGCCTTGTAGGTTCCGGGCTTTTCCGGGGCGGGAAGCCTGTCGGAAGAGAAGGGGGCTTTGTGGGGGAAGGTCACGGCGGCGAAAAAATCGTCGAGGGATTCTTGTATTGTCTCTTTGTCCGCGACTTCGGCTTCGCTTTCAACTCCGCTCCAAAGTTCGGGCGACCACGCGGCTATTCCCTTGGCCTTGTCGCTGTAGTCGGCGGCTCCAATCTTTTTTAGCTCGGCATTTTCTTTTTCGTCGCCAGAAAAACCGAGCGATGTGGCGGTCGCCCCTCCGAAGCCGCTTCCGTAGATGTAGAGATTGTCCGTCGTTCCCGGAAGCAAATCCGCGTTGTACCGGAGAAATCTCGCGGCCGCCTTGAAGTCCGCCGCGCTCTCTCCGCCTGCTCTCACATAGACCATGCCGGCCTTTGTGAACGCCCTTGATTTTTGCTCGTAGGTCGTGGTTGCCTTCATCGCCTTGAGCTTCGCGTTGTCGATTTCCATCACGAAGGGCACGTCTTCTTCGTTCCTGACCGCGGCGGTGTAGAAGTCCGCCGAATTTTTTTCCGCCTTGAAGAGGGAGCCCGGAACGAAAACCGCTATCTTCCTGTACGGGGCCTGCTCCGTTTCCAAACAGTACTCGATTCCAAACTGGAAGAAAACGTCGTCCTCCTCCATGTGCCGCCACTTGGTCATGTCGATTTTTTTGAGGATGGGCTTTTT